>WQUE01000255.1 GCA_009785885.1 Actinomycetes bacterium | reverse complement strand
TGCCGGTGACGAGCGCCTACCAGTCGAAGACGATCCTCATGAGCGAGTCGTTGCGGAACGACGCCCGCATCTGGGTGCCGAAGAAGAAGGACGACCAGCGTCCGCCGAACGAGATCCCGATCGAGGAGCGCGACTACTACCTGGAGACGCGCTACCCGTCCTACGGCAACCTGGTGCCACGCGACGTGGCCAGCCGCAACGGCAAGGAACGGGTCGACGCCGGCTACGGCATCGGCAAGTTCAAGGATTCCGTGTACCTCGACATGACCGACGCCGTGAAGCGGCTCGGGGCGGACGTGATCACGGAGCGGTACTCGAACCTGCTGGAGGTCTACCGGAACTCCATGTTCATGGAGCCGCTGGAAGTCCCGATGCAGATCAGCCCGAACACCCACTACGTGATGGGCGGCCTGTGGGTCGACTACGACCTGATGACCAGCATCCCGGGCCTGTTCTGCGGCGGCGAGGCGAACTCGAGCTACCACGGGGCCAACCGGCTCGGCGCGAACTCGCTGCTCGCCTCCAGCGTGGACGGCTGGTTCGTCCTGCCGCTGGCGGTGCCGAACTACCTGGCGCCGAAACTGTCCGAGGGTCTGCCGGCGATGAGCGACGCGTGCGTCCTCGACGCGATGGACCGGGCGCGCTCCCGCGTGGACGCGCTGATGTCGATCCACGGCCACACGACCTCGATGAACATCCACAAGCGCCTCGGTTCGATCCTGTTCGAGGAGTGCGGCCTGGTGCGTTCGAAGGAGTCGCTGACCGACGGCATCGCGAAGATCAAGGCGCTCCGGGAGGAGTTCTGGAGCGATCTGGCGCTCACCGGGAAGTCCGGCGGCGTGAACCAGGCGCTGGAGAAGGCCGGCCGGGTCGCCGACTATCTGGAGTTGGGCGAGTTGATGTGTGTGGACGCATTGGACCGCGAGGAAAGCTGCGGGGCCCAATACCGCATCGAGCACACCGAGGACGGCGAGTCGTTGCGCGACGACGAGCACTGGCAGTTCCACACCGCGTGGGAGTCGGTGGGGCCGAAGGCGTGTGACGCGAACCCCGACCTGACGTTCGTACGTCACGCCGAGCCGCTGGAGTTCACCAACGTGCATGTGGCAAGGAGGAACTACAAGTGAAACTCACACTGGATATCTGGCGTCAGCCGGACGCCAAGTCCGCCGGCCACTTCGAGGCGTACGAGGTGGACGACCTCGACGAGGGCATGTCCATCCCCGAGGCGTTCGACCGGCTGAACGAGCACCTGATCGAGAAGGGTGAGGATCCGGTCTCCATCGAGTCCGACTGCCGTGAAGCGATCTGCGGTTCGTGCGGTGTCGTGATCGACGGGAAGCCACACGGGCCCACACCCCACCTGACGACCTGCATGCAGCGCATGCGCCAGTTCGGCGACGGGCAGCGGCTGCGGATCGAGCCGATGCGCTCGACGGCGTTCCCCGTGCTGAAGGACCTGATCGTCGACCGTTCGGCGATGGACCGGGTCATCGCGGCCGGCGGCAACGTGTCCGTCGAGGCGGGCAGCGCGCCCGACGCGGAGTCGCAGCTCATCGACCACGACCTGCTGGAGACGGCCCTCGACTACGCCATCTGCATCGGCTGCGGGTGCTGCGTCGCGGCCTGCCCCAACGGGGCGGCGAACCTGTTCACGGGTGCGAAGCTGATGCACCTCATGTTGCTGCCGATCCCGTCCGTCGAACGCAACCGCCGTGCCGAGCGCATGGTGGCGGCGATGGAGGACGAGTTCGGCGCCTGCTCGCTGTATGGCGAATGCGAGGCGGTCTGCCCGCAGGAGATCAAGCTGACGGCCGTCGCGGCCGTCCAGCACGAACGCCTCGGGGCTTTCCTGGCCCGTCGGCTGTAGAATTGTATTCGTATCGACCCCTTTCATGGCGGCGCCGTCCGGGAATGACCACCCGGGCGGCGTTGCCGTGTCCGGGCCCAGCGGGTGTTGCCCCGGGTGCCCGCCAGGCGTGGACACTGGTGGACCCGCCGCCCGCCTGGGGCCGGCGCACCTTCGACTCGCCGGGAGCGGGCTTGGCTACACGGAAAGTCATCGACCGTGAGGAGTTTCCGTGTAGCCAACGTCCGGACCTGCGAACAGGGCGGCGCCAGTCCGGCAACGTGGCAACCTTCGGCGGCTCGCGTGCGTAGATGAAGGTATAGCGTGGGTCATGGCGAAGGGGCTCCAGATGGCGAAGGACGAGCGGAGCACGACGGGACCCTCGCGCGCCGCGCGGGCCTTGCCGGTGGTGGCGGCGCTCGTGTGCGCGTTGGCGTTGTCGGGGTGCGGCACCGGCGGCGGGCCGGCCGGTTCGTCCTCGCCCGGTGGCGCGGCCACGACGTCGGGGGTCGCGACGAGCCGCCCCGCGTCTGCGTCCTCGCGCCTGTCCCCGTCCGCGACGGCCACGTCCACCCCGACGGCCCGTGTCACCACGACGGCGCCCCCGGCATCCGTCCCCACAGCCACACGGCCGGCCACGACGGCCACACCGCCGCCCGCCACGACCACCGCGGACAGGGCCACGTGGACGTCAACGGCGGCGCCGACATCGGCGGCCAAGCCCTCATCCGCCGGCCTGTCGGCGACACTGGTGCCGTACACCGGGGTCGTCGAGAACCTGTTCTTCCATCCGGTGATCGCCTACCCGGAGGTGGCGTTCAACGGCAACCCGAAGACGCAAGGCCTGGACGAGTACATGGTGACCGTGCCGGAGTACGACGCGATGCTCGCAAGCCTGTACGCCAAGAACTACATCCTGGTGGACTGGAACGACGTGTGGTCGGAGAAGGTCGGCGCGGACGGTCATGCCGCCATGGCCGCGAACACTCTCATGCTGCCCCCGGGGAAGAAGCCGCTCGTCCTGAACTTCGACGATGTCAACTACTACCAATACATGCGGGACACCGGGTTCACGTTCAAGCTGATCGTCGGCGACGACGGCAACCTGTGGAGCTGGGGGTTGGACCCGCAGGGGAAGGTCGTCATCTCCCAGGACCTCGACGCGATCACGATCCTGGACAAGTTCGTGCGGGCGCATCCGGACTTCTCGCTGAACGGCGCGAAGGGGTGCCTCAACCTGACCGGGTATGAGGGCATCCTCGGCTACCGCACGCAGACGTCGACGACCGACACGTCCGCGGCGGCCGCGGCCTACCGCCAAAGCCAGATCAACGCCGTGAAGCCCGTGATCGCGAAGCTGAAGAAGACCGGCTGGACCTTCGCCTCGCACACGTGGGGCCACATCGATCTGGCCCACGCGTCGCTGGACGCGGTGAAGGCGGATTGCGACCGGTGGCAGGCCGAGGTCGGTTCGTTGATCGGCCCGACGCGGATCTTCGTCTACCCGTACGGCGCCCGCCTGGACGGCGGCGACGCGTGGTCGACCGGCCCCGCGCTGCAGTACGTGCAAAGCCTGGGCTTCCGCGTCTTCGCGTCGGTGGGGGACGAGTCCTTCTCGCGGATCAAGCCGGACCTCGACGCGGTCGTGTGCGACCGGATGCACGCCGACGGCATCACGCTGCGCCACGATCGCGACCGGTACCTGAAGTTCTACGACGCGAAACTGGTGTTCGACAACCGCCGTCCGGACTACGGCACGGACTGGTGAGCGCCCGTCCCGGGTGGCGCCCGTCCCGCAGCATATCGGCATATGGC
>WQUE01000254.1 GCA_009785885.1 Actinomycetes bacterium | reverse complement strand
CACCCGCGTTGACGCGCACCACGCCGCCACCTGGTCTTGGCCCTGCTTGCCCATGATCGCCGCCAGGCGGATCGTCGCTTCCCACACCGAGACGCGGTCATCCTTGGCCGGGTCCCACGCCGATTCGAGTTCGGACGGGGACAGCAGCCGGGCCTTGCCGCCCTTCGCCTCGAAGATGCCGCCGCGCGCCAGCGCCTCCGCCGACGTGCCCGACGAGCGCGACAACTGGTCGGCCACGCCGAACGGCTCCGTGCCCCAGGCGAACTGCCGGTACCACTTGACGCAGAAGCTGGTGTCCGGGTCGAAGTCGGCCTCCTGCTCGTCGATCACCTCGTCGAGGGTCGCGTTGATGAGCAGCAGCGCGTCCCGCACCGACATGTCCGACCCGTCCGCCTCCCGCACCGACGAGTAACGCGAGAAGATCGACATCCCCGGCCCGATCGCCGCCTGCGCGAGGTCCACCGGCGCCACCGCCCCCTGCATCATCGCCCGCAGCGCGCCTGGCAGTTCCTGCTTCAGCGTCAGCAGGAACGACCGGCGGGTGGTCACCGGGGCATCCTCCGGACGCGGACGGCATGCCAGCACGATTGACGACGCCAGTGCGTTCGAGTCGAGCGAGCGCATGCGCGTTGCACCCTCGGTGCGCACGGGCCAGGTGGCAGTAATCTCCCACCCTGCCCGGACCAGACCATCGAGAAGTGTGGTCCACCCGGTCGAAGATGTGCCGTCGTCGCCTGCATCTTGCTGCTTGTAGGCGTAGTAAACCGTTACCAGTTGCGCCTCAGTGTATGCCTCCCGGATGTGGTGGAACACGGCATTGAAGCCGTGGACAAAGAATGAGTCCGCCTCGATTTGGCCATCCTGTCGGAACGGGTTCGCCACCAGCTCATCATTCTTGGGGGTCAGCAGTGTCTGCACAACTGATGGCAAGATCGAAGTCAAGCCACGCCGAAGCCAGACATAGAAGAAATCGGCGAGGTCAGCGTATCCGACGTTGTCATAGTAGGGTGGATCGGTTGAAACCACGATGCCGCCATAATTGCGCCGCGAAGCATCGGCTTGAACAACGACGCCTGACCCAGCAGCTGGGTTGAGCGCCCAAGCATTGGCGACATAGGCAACGGCAGCCGCGAATGAGCCGCTGCTGTTGCCAACGACATTCGCTTCGGAGTAGTCCCACGTCATCGAGATGGCCTGCATCTTGAAGAGCTGTTGGGACACTTGGCCAACCTTCTCCCACCCGCACAAGCTGTTGGACCAGTCAGACAGCCGAGATACCGCGAAAGCAAGCCCCATGGCAACAGCGTCGGCGTAGGCAGCGGGGCCAGTGCCGCCGTCCTCCAGGCGCGCACCGGGGTCGGCGTCTTGCTCCGACGCGAGGGCGTCGGCGAGCACGCGCTCGCGGGCTTCGGCGACGAGATCGCTGAAGGTGGTCATCGCCACGAGTTGTCGGTTGGTGAACAGGTCAGACCACCTGGTCATGCCGTAGTTCTGGACGCGGAAGCCGAGCGCGGCCTCGGGCAGCAATTGATCCGGAGCGTCGTCGGGCCGGGTCACCTCGGCGGCGGCCCGCTGGTCATCGGATGGGGAGAGGTAGAGCCGCTCGCGCCCGCCCTCGGCCACCACTGCGATCAGGTGCGCGCCCATGCGTCCGGCACGAGCGTCCTCGCGCACGTACTCCAGGCTGATCGGTGTGCCGTCGGCGATGGACACCGCGCCCGTGCGTCCGACCGTCCCGTCGGCGTCACCGGTCGGCCCATTCGCATCGTGCATGACGGTGTACTGAACACGTCCGTCGACGACGGACGCCTTGACCCAGGCCTCCTTGCCCTTCTTCTTGGCGAGCCACCACGACCGCACCAGCGGCACCTCGATGGGGTTGGCCGGGTTGGGCGACTTCACCGTACGTGCCCAGATCCACGCGATGACCGTTCGCTCGACGCCGCCCGCGTCCTTCACCTTGGGGTACAGGTGCCCGATGCGCCGATGAGCCTCGTCGCGCATCCATTGGCCGTAGTAGCGGACGTCCTCGGCCAGACCGGTGGCGCGCGGCCAGCCGCCGACGGGCTCCGGTGCGTCGGGATGCACGGGTGACCGTCCGGCGAACTTGGGTGGGATCTCGATGAGGGCCTTGTTGATGAGCACGGCGACGGGGTTCAGGTCGGAGGCGTGGGCCTCCAGGCCGAGGCGCTGGGCCTCCAGGGGGATCGTGCCGCCGCCGGCGAAGGGGTCGAGGATGGCGGGCAGGGTGCCGCCGTTGGACTTTCGGATCTCTTCGGTGGCCATGGCGAACAACTCGCGCGCTGAGACGGTGCGTCCCAGCGATGGCAGCAGGATGCCCTGCGCGTCGGGGGCCGCGTTGTCCCAGGGCATCATCGCTTCGATCAGCTCGTGCAGCCGGGCTCGTTCGGCGTCCTGCGCCGCCTGGGTCGGGAACAGCTCGGGGTGGGCTGATGGGTCGTCGACCAGTTGGGCGAAGAGCACAGCCCGGGCAGTCGTTATTGGTCGTCTGGCCCACCAGTGATGTATCTGCTGCGGCTTGCCGACTTTCCGGGACTTCTCCCTGGCGGACTCCCGGTTGATGGTCTCCAGCGGCAGGCCGACCTCGATCAGCTTCTTCTTGCGTTCAGTCATGCCAGCCTCCTGCTACGCTTGGCGTACACGTAGGTCCCCTGCCGCGGGCTACCGAAGAGCGGCTCATAAAGTGCGGCAGGGGCAGTGTGCGCCTGCGTGTTGCCGACGGCCCCTCGGCCCCGCTACACTGGTGAAACACGTAATTCCCCTGCCGGGAGGTTCCGCACGGTTCCACACCAAGAACGGCAGGGGTTGTGTTCTGTCTAGCCGAAGACACGGGTCTCCTCCTCGATCACGCTCGCAACGATCTGCGCGTACCGGGGGTCGCCATACTCGAACTTGCGGAAGAAGCTCCAAGCCAAGCAGTCGGCGGCCTGGAGGCCCTTCTCTGCGCTCGGGTCGGCGATCTCAACCGTCAGGTCCACGTCGGTGTGGCGGACGTGCTCGCGAAGGTAGGTCACGAACTGCTCGTTGAGGAGCCGCTTCGTTTCTCGCCTCGATGCCACGAGCCGCACTGGACGCCGACTGGCTGGCACGGCCCAGCTGGAGCCCAACGCGTGGTCCAGCAAGACGTTCACCAGGTAACTGTAGAGGCCGTGGGCGTCGTCAGTGAGGTCGGTGAAGGTGCGCCGCTTGTCGAACCACATGACGACCACCCGCACGTCGAGACCGGCGAGGAGACCGAGGAGCTTGCGCCGGGTTCTGTCATCCTCCTTGTAGGCGTGTAGGACGCCATGACTGCGCCGGACCTGCGTCTGGGTGAACCCGGCGAACACCTTCTTGACGGCCCTGGCCACGAGCCTCGGGTCGTCGCAGACGAGCGCGGTGACCACGAAGTACCGAGACGTCCGGGGCTTGCTGAAGTCGAAGCCGAGGTCGCCGGATTCGTCGAGATACACGGTGGTCACTGCGGCTCGCCCCCTCGGCGCCAGTACCGGGCCCAGTCCTCGTTGGTTGAGCGGGTGGCGTCGTTGAGGTGGAAACCGGTGAACGCGTTGACGACGTAGCGGACCTCGTCGCGGGCTGGGTCGTCGGGGTCGACGGTGACCAGCGCCAAGCGGTGCCGGTCGCCTTGGGTTTGGGCGAAGGTGACCTCGTTG
>WQUE01000253.1 GCA_009785885.1 Actinomycetes bacterium | reverse complement strand
CACGACCGGCCGGGTCGTCGACCCGGTGCTCGCCCGGACGTGGATCGGACAGACGCTCGCGCAGACGTTCGTCCGCGAGGACGCGATGCACGCCTGCCAGTTGGAGGCCGCGTACCGCGGCTACAACGAGGCGCACATGGACGACATGGTCACCGGCTATCCGGGCGTCGCGGACGTCCTACGCGACCTGGCCGCCGCCGGCGTCCGCACAGGCGTCGTCACGGCCAAGCGCCGGCACGTCGCCCAATGGGCGATGCGCTGCGCCGGGGTCGACCACCTGACCGCGCTCGTCGCCGGCATGGAGGACACCGCCGCCCACAAGCCCGATCCGGCGCCGCTCCTGCACGCGTGCGCGGTGTTCGGCGTCGAGCCGGAGGCGGCGTGGTACGTCGGCGACGCGGTGCACGACATCGAGGCGGCCCGGGCGGCCGGCATGCCGTCGATCGCGGTGACGTGGGGCGCGGGCGTGGAGTCCGCGCTGGTCGAGGCCGGTCCGGACGTGGTGTGCCACGACGCCGCCGGCCTGCGCCGTGCGCTGCTCGGCTAGAGAAGTGAGTTAAGCCGCATACTCGCGGCCTAACTCACTTCCTTACGCCTAGGCTGTACCCCCGGGGGTGATCGACGTGGACGATTCGGACGCACGGGCGGCCCGTCAGGCCGTGTTCGACCCGTCCACCCCGTCCGAGGCGCTGGCGCGTATCGCGCACGACCATCCCGGGCTGCGCGGCGTGATCGCCGAGCATCCGAACGCCGATGCCGCCCTGCGTGCCACGATCGCCGACCTGGACGCGCCCGCCGGGGACGACGTGGCCGCCGCCCTGTCCGCCTCACCCGTGTTCCCACGAGAAAACGGCCGGGACTGGCCCGCCCCGTCCGGCACGCCGGTGCGGCCGCCGCGTCGCCGCTGGCCGGTCGTTGTGGCGATCCTGGTGGCGCTCGCGCTGGTCGCCGCGGGCCTCACGTACCGGTTCGTCCATCGGACGGCGCCGGACGTCAGCCCGTGGATGGCGGTGTTCGGCGAGGCCGGCTATCAGAGGTTCCGGGCCGTGGCGGTCGCACCCGATGGGAGCATCGTCGTCGTGGGCCAGGCGGTGTCGCTCCCCGGTGCGGCGGTGGTCAAGCTCTCCCCGACGGGTGACATCGTGTGGGCGCGCCAGCTCGACGGGACGGACCAGGCGATGTTCGCATCCGTGGCTGTGGCCCGGGACGGAACCGTCGTCGCGGCGGGTGTGCGGACGCCCACCGGGGGGCCGGCGGAGGCGCTGGTTGCCGAATGGTCGGGTGACGGACGGCCGCTGTGGGCGACGACGCTGGACACGCTCGGCGTCCCGGCGATGCTCACCGGCGTGACGATGGGGCCCGATGGCGGCATCGTCGTCTCCGGGATGACAGCGTCCGGCGGTGACGGAATGCCGCAGGTGTCCTCGCCGGCGGCCGACGCGGTGGTGGCCCACCTGAATGCCGACGGGACCGCGGCGTGGACGCACACGTACGGGGGGTCGTCGGCCGATGTGTTCTACGACGCCGCGGTCGCGCCGGACGGCGGGATCGTCGTCGCGGGGGCGACGGCCTCGCGTGACGGCGACTTCCCGGCGCCGTACGCCTCGGGGCCGGACATGCCCGACGCGGTCGTGGCGTGGGTCTCCCCGGAGGGGATCCTGTGGTCGTCGGCGGTCGTGGGAGGGTTCGGGTACGACATGTTCGGCGCGGTCGTCCTGGCCCGCGACGGGTCGGTCGTGGCGGGCGGCTTTACGACGTCCACCGACGCCGACTTCGCCGCGAACACCATGCAGAGCGGCGTCGCGGTCGTCGCGTCGTGGTCGTCCGACAGGACGGCCGGCTGGACGGCGTTCCCGGCCGCCACCGGCGTGGGTGCGGGTCTCGCCCGCGCAGCGGACGGGGCGATCACCCTTGTCGGCTCGACAATCGGCGATTCCGCGGATGCGTTCGTCGCCCGCCTGGACGCGACGGGCGCGCCCGCCTGGGTCCGGCTGTTCGGCGGCGAGGACGCCGACCAGTTCACCGGCGTCGCGCTCGCCCCGGACGGTGACATCGTCGCCGTCGGGATGACGACGTCACGGACCGGAAACCTTACCGCCAGCCAGGCGGGCCTGGACGCCGTGGCCGTCCGGCTCTCCTCCGATGGGACGACCGGGCCGGGCTGAGCGTCCGGGCCGGCTCCGCCGAACCGGCCAAGGCTCCTGTCACATGCGACAGAAAATGGCGCTGTAGGATGGCGCCATGACTGCGACCGCCACCATTCGTGTGCCCGTGAGAACGCGCGACCAGCTCGCCCGCCTGGCCGCCGACCGGCAGGAGTCCCTGTCGGCGTACCTGGTCGACCTCGCCAAGCAACAACACCGGGCCGCCATTCTCGCGTCCGCTCGCGAAGAAGCCGCCGAGTTCGAGCGCAACCCAAAGGCGCGTGCCGAGTTCGAGTTGTGGGAAGGGACGCTCGAAGATGGCATCGACTGAGCCCCTCAAACCCCGCCCGGGCGATGTCTGGCTGACAGCCTGCGGCGGCGCCCGTGTGGGTGAACCCGGCAAGACGCGTCCCGCCGTGGTGCTGTCGGCGCAGGACCCCCTGCATGACTCGGTGTACGACCTGGTCATCGTTGCGCCGATCTCAGCCGGCATGCCTCCAGCCGCGGTGCGCCCGCCCGTTGCGGCCACGCCCGACACCGGCCTGGCCGTCGACTCCGTGATCGTCGTCCGGGCGATCCGGGGCATGTCACGGACGCGGCTGGTGCGCCGGCTCGGCGCCGTGGACGCGGCGACGCTCACCAACGTCCAGGAGATCCTGGCCGCGCTGCTCGACCTGCCCTGAGCCCTCACAGGTGGGCGGCGAGGAAGCCCAGGACGTCACGGCGCATCGCCGGTGTCTCCTCGTGGCCCGTGTCGTACACTGCCAGCCGCCAGCGGTCGGGCACAGCCGCGGCCGCGTACGCGTCCCGCAGTCGGGCATCGACGCGGGCCAGCCCCTCGGCGGGCGTGAGCGGGTCGTGCGAACCGGCCAGGGCCAGATGGGCCCGGGGGACGATCAGCTCGTTGATGTCCGCGGTCGAGAAGTGCTTCAGCAGGCCGGGCACGAAGTAGTAGAAGGAGTGCCCGTCGAGGGCCGGGGTGTCGACGATCGTCTCGAAGTCGGTGAGGCAGCACAGGTCGGCGCAGACCTTCACGCGCTCGTCCAACGCCGCCAGCCACCACGACATCGTCGAGCCCATCGACATGCCGAGCGCTGCGATCCGTCCCGGGTCGACGTCGTCCCGCCCGCACAGGTAGTCCAGGGCCCGCAGCGCGTCGTACACCATCAGCCCCCACAGATATTCACCTCGCCACAAGGTGCGTTTGAACACCAGGGACTCGCTGTCGCCGCGCCGGGCGCCGAACAGCCACGCGTCGATGCACAGCACGGCGTACCCCTGCGCGGTGAGCGCCTGCGCGTACGGCGGGTCGGTGAGGTACGTGTTGCCCGCCAGGAGTTCATCCTTGCCTAGCTCGTAGCGTCCCCCGTGGGAGTGGGAGAACAGCACGGCGGGCAGCCGTACGTCGCCCGGGACGCCGGCCGGTTTCACGAAGTACGCGGGTACGGCTTCCGTGCCGTTCAGGTGCAGCATCAGCGTCTCGAGGACGTAGCCGTCCCGCCGCGTCGTCGACACGAGCGAGGCGCCGATGGGGC
>WQUE01000252.1 GCA_009785885.1 Actinomycetes bacterium | reverse complement strand
CGTGGCCCCCCCAGACCGACCGAGCCTCCACGGCATCAGCGGTGACGCGGACACGATAGCTGAAGATGGCGGCCATGAACCAAAGGGCCGGGACCAGGATAAACGTGCCGAGGCCGACAACAGCAAGCGACGAGTGCCGGATGATCTCTGGCGACACGCTGGGGTCACTCGGGGGATGAAAACTCCACCAGATGAATCCCGCGCCAATCGCGATCACGGGACTGATCGTGATCAGGGTCAGGCCGCGCAGGCCGTGAACAATCACAAGGTCGCCGTTGGGCGATTCCCGGTCCGCGTCCAGCCTATCCGTTGCCTGATCGGGCCGGAACGGATCCCTGAACCGAACTGCCATGGTTCCTCCCCTCTTGGTCGACATCATCCATTGTGCGCGCCCGGCCTCACGCCAACGCCACCGGCCACGCCGCCGGCCCATCGTTGCCTTCCCCGGCCTGCCCGAATCACTGAGGTTCATGCCGTCGCACGGTACTAGCGGACGGCACTCAGTGCACCGCCCAGAGCGCCAGCCAAAATGGTCACCACATCGCTCCCATACGCTTGGGGTTGGGGATGGCCGCTGCCCTCATTCCCGATAACAGTGAAAGCCCCCCCGGTCGCTCCCCAAATGGCGTTCATCGACCTGGCCTCAACCACCGACGTCGCCTCCATTGAGAAAGCCTTGAACAAGAACCCCAACGATCCTCCCATCGCGCCGCCGGCACCACCCACAACCGTGGCGTTAATGAACCCTGTGTCGCTCCACCTATCCGTACCATACTTGGCCACCCAGTAGGATGCTGCCCCGGATGCGGCGCCCACACCCACCAGGCACAGTGGCGTAAGTATCTCTCCATCAGGCACGTTGATCGCCCCGCAACCGATCGATCCCACAACGCTGACCACCACGCCGGTGACCACGCCAGTCCCCTCGCGATGCGTCGCCGCAAGAACCCAGAGCACGCTACACACAAATCCCGCGTGCAGCGGGCCAACGATCTTCCCAAACCCTGCCCGATGCGAGGTGACCACGTATGTCCTTGCCACAGGGGTGCACTCCGTCCCGGACTCTTCGGTGGGCGAACGGTGCGACAGCTCGTGCGGCGGGACAACGCTCCGAGGGGCGACGACCGAGTCGGCCGGCGTCACCCGCGGCTCCGGCTTCATCCATCGATGGTTCCCGACTGTTCCTGTCGATCCCTGCCCCGCCGTCACCTGGACCTCATCGTCGAGCACGACTGTGCGCCCCACGGTCCCGAGCGGGCCGCTGGGCCAGGATCGCCCGGTTCAGCCCTGCGCCAGCAGTGGACGAGAGCGGGGCTTCCCGAGCCAGCACAGTCCCTGGAGCCAGCGAGCCGGGCGACACGATCCTGGCGGGGCCTCGGCTCGGAGGCCGCTGAAATACCCCGGCGCAGCTGCGGTCGACAGAATTCTAAAGCGGGCAAAGCTTACAAGCCCCGCAAAGGCGTGGCAGTCGTCTCACTAACGAAGAGCGCGTTTGCGGACGTGACCCGGCGCAATGTAGCATCACCCGGGAAGCGCTCTTTTTGGTGGAGCGACCGACGCCGTCCCCCGCGGAATTGGCCGACGACGGCGTCAATGGTCGTGGCGCCCCTCTCCAAGAAAGGAAACATATCAATAATGCCCCCCGAAACTGGCAAGGGAGCCAAGATCTCCCGACTTCTCGCACTGCCCTGCACGGCCCTGCTGGCCGCGGCACTGATTGTGGGGCCAGCCATCACCGGCAGCAGCCCAGCAGCTCACGCGGCCGTTTATGTCCTGAGTCCGAGCACACCCAGTAGTGGCTCAAGCGGCACCGGCAGTTCGATGGTCGGCGTGTCGAGCCTCGGCGTGGCCGCCAGCCCGCTCTCGACGGTCGGCGTGCTGGGCGCCTCCACCAGCACGACGGCCGGCAGCTCGATGGTCGGCGTGTCGAGCCTCGGCGTAGCCGCCAGCCCGCTCTCGACGGTCGGCGTGCTGGGCGCCTCCACCAGCACGACGGCCAGCGGTTCGACGGTCGGCGTGTCGGGCGGTGCCGGCAGCGACCTCATCAAGGTGACGTCGTCGGCGCCCGTGGCCAACATTGCCGGCACGACGTCCGGGGGGGGCGGCGGCAGTGACCTGACTGGCGGGCTCGGTGCCGGGACGACACAGGCCAGCTCGGGGCAGCCCTGCGAGATCACGTTCATTGCCACGAATCCCACGCCCGCCCATTGGTACGGGGATGCGATCCGGGTGAAGGTCGTCGCGAAAAGGGTATGCCTGACCGTCGGGGTGTACACCAAGGACGGTTGGGTCCACGGGAATGGCTCCGCCAGTCCGACCTTCGGGCCCGCCGAACCTCCCGGGTACACCGGCACCTTCGAGTTCACCGTTCCGTTCACCTATGACACGAACCCCCAGACGAAGGCCCGGACGGCGACGATTTGGGCAACCAACGGCTATGCCTCGGCGACGCTCACGCTGGTCCAGGAGCCGAACCCGTACGGCGCGCCGCCGGCCACCGTCAGCCTGAGCACGACCTCGGTGACGGCTGGCGCGGTCGGCGGCAGCAACTCCTCCGTTGTCTGGACCAACCAGAGTTCGTGGACGGCCTCGTCCAGCCAATCCTGGCTGACCGTTTCCCCGTCATCGGGTGCGAACGGGGGCTATTTCGTCGTCACCACTGCCCCCAATTCGAGCCAGAGCTCGCGCACCGGGACGGTGACCGTGCGGGCCGGCGACGCGTCCACCACGCTGACGGTCACCCAGGCCGGGACGACCGCGCCGGCCACCGTCAGCCTCACCCCGCTCGGCTGGGGGATCACCACTGATCTGCCAGCAACGGGCAGCGGCGTCAACATGTTCGTCGGCACGAACCAGGCGAGCTGGACGGCCTCGTCCGGCCAGCCCTGGCTGATCCTGTCGCGGTCGTCGGGAGTGAGCGGTGACCTTCTCAGCGTCACGGTGGCGCCGAATACGGGCAAGGCCAGTCGTTCTGGCGTGGTGACGGTGAGTGCCGGCGGCGCGACCACCACCCTGACGATCAGCCAACTCGGGGCCGCCTGAGCGATCTGCGCACGAAAGGGCGGCTCCACCCCCACCGGGTGGAGCCGCCCCCGGCACCTCCGGGACGGTGACCGGAACATCGCACCCGTCAGGGAACGTGCGGTCTGGACGCCGCGACGCCATGGGGGACGTTGACCCGCTACCACGAGCTGGGATCGAGTTGACGAGCCGCCTGTCCCGCGACTATCACGTCCGCGTCGCCGGCGTAGATGACGCGATCGACCCGGCGGCGATCGAGTAGGTGCTAGCGTGTACCGCAGCAGTTTCTAAAGCCAGCAAAGCTTATAAAGCCGACAAAGCGCGTCGACGGGAACCGTCTTCGCGTGGTTGCCGAAGATTCGCAGGAGGCCGCCGTGAACGCTCGCCCCAACCCGTTCCGGCCCAGCGCAGGATCGGACCCGCCGCTTCTGGTCGGACGATCCGGTTTGGTGGAGGAGTTCGCCGAGTCGATTGAGGACGGTCCGGGGGCGCCGGGGCGGGCCTCGATCTTCACCGGTCCGCGCGGCATCGGCAAGACCGTCATGCTGAACGCCGTCAGTGAGCGCGTGCAGGCCGCCTACCAGTGGCGGGTCATCGACGAGACGGCCACGACGGGAGTCCTCAGGCGCCTGACGGCGCGGTGCCTTCAGTGGGCCCCAC
>WQUE01000251.1 GCA_009785885.1 Actinomycetes bacterium | reverse complement strand
GACCCCACGACGACGCGGACAACGACAACGACGCCACCTGCCCCACCTGGGAGATATCCAGCCGCGCCGTCATTCCGCCACCCGTGAACGTCACCGTCATCGTCCGCGACGCCGACCCCGGATTCGGCGACGCCGTGACCGTCACGCGGCCATTCCCCGACCCCGACGACTGGCTCACCGACACCCCAGCCGTCGTCGTCACCTGCCACGCCACATTCGAGGTCACATCCACCGGCACATCACCACCCCCCGCCGGAGCCGACCAGGTCGTCTGCGACAACGTCAACTGCGGCACCACGCCCGCCGCCTGCGTGATCGTGAATGTCGCCGACAGCGCACCACTGGTGAACGTCGCCGTCCACGACCGGGCCGCCGTCCCCGTGTTCGCCGACGCCGTCAAGTCCACCGACCCGTTACCCGAACCAGACGACCGGCTCGCCGTGACCCACAACGGCCACGTCACCGACCAGTCACCCGACGCCCACACCTGCACACTCGTCGACCCACCGGCCGCCGCCGGATTCCACGACGACGCGGACAGCGACGGCGGCACCGACCCGCCCGGCGGGATCGCCGTCACCATATAGTTACCCGTCACCAAGGCCGCCCGCGAACTCGACACCTCCAGATAGTACGTCTCCCCCGCCTGCAGATTCGCCTTCACCCTGAACTGCGAATCACCCGCCGAATAGAAGTCGCTCGCGATACTCGCCGGTGGTCTCCCATTCTTCTGATCCCAATACACCGTCCCCACCGAACTCGCGATCGGATCCACCGCCGGACGCGTATACGTGAACGACCACTGCCCCGGCACCGGCACCACGATCCGGAACCAATCCGTATCACCCAACGTCTCAATCCGGCCACTCACCGGCACACCCAGATCCGGCCACGAACACGCTGTCGACGGCGTATTCCCACAATCATCACCCGCCGCCACCTGCGCCGACTGACTCACCACAACCGACGCCCACCGGCCACCCGCGACGAACAACACAGTTGCGCTCCGGTCCGCCCCCGACGTGTTCGGCGCCGCCTTCAACGTCACCTGCGTACCACCCGAACCGAACCCCGGCGAAGCCGTGATCCAGTCCGGCGTGCTCACCTCCCACACACCCGACGTGTTCACCTGCACCGGCTGTGTACCACCCGCCCCCGGCGCCGACCACGACGGCAAAGACACCGAAATCGGATTCGACCCACCCGCAGCCTGACGCAACATCACGAACACCGGCTCCTGCATCCCCGGCGCCGACACTGCCACCTGCGTGCTACGCGGACTCGCCGTCAGGTTCGGGGCAACATCGAGCGACAACCGGAGCGAACCCGGCGAGACCGACGCACTCGCACCCGCCCACGAATCCAGCGCGATGGCGCGCACAGAAGTCACGCCCGTCGCGGTGAAAGTCGCCGACACCGGGCTCAGGCCCCGGGCCCCTGCGCCGGTGGCGGGCACGTCGATCACCGTCGGGCCACTGATCACCGGCGTCATGCGGCCGGATCCACTGAGCGTGACGGTCAACGACGCCTGTGTCGCGGACAGGGCGGTCACCTGAATCCTCACAGCTCCATCGAATGACGTAAAGGACTCGCCCTGATGAAGCAGTCCATCTGCGCCTGGCAGCGCCAGCCGGACAGAATCAGAGATCCCCACAGGCCACCGAGCCTCACGGGCTGCTGGCGAACTGACGGTGTCCACACGCATGACGGCGACTCCGCCGGTCGCAATCGGGTCTCCCATCCAATCCAGCGTGCCGGCCGGCCGCAGTTCCAGCGAGTACTCGGCATACGGGCTTGACGGATCCAGGATCCGCAACTCTTGGTTCGTCGTCGAACGAGCATCCAGCACGTTCAACGTTTGCTGGTAAACCCCGGCGGTTCGCAGGGTCGTACGCCCGGAGCCGTCTGCCAACAATCCCAACTGAGATCGCTCGAAGCCGCTGGCCTGTAGGACGGAGAGGCCACTCAACAACGCAAGCGACCTCGGCTGCCCCGCCATGATGGACTCATAGTCCTCATATGTATGGAGAAGGCATTCGGATCCGTAGGTCGGCCCCGGGTCCTTGGCAGTACCCGCACAGGACATGAAGTTCATGTGACCCAGGCCCAGGCAGTGACCCATTTCGTGAGCCAAGCTCTGTGCCGTCATACCGGTCGGCAAACCCATCGAGCCACACACGTGGCCGTAGCCTGGGCACGGGCCTGACCCTCCTCCGAACCCGCCGACGTTGCCATGACGCCTCGTGAATTCGTCCGCGGGTTCGACCACCGCCACGATGTCACCATTGGGATTGGACTCGAGATACGCCGGCAGCATGTCGGCTGGGACCTGCGGGAACTGGGGGGCTATCGCTGCGGCTGCCAACTCAAAGTCGGATGAGGAGGCTGTCGCGTCCGCAGGAATGTCAATGGTACGAATGGCATTCCAGTCGTACCTGACCTGACGGATCGCACCGTTGGTCACCCGGGCCCAATAATCGCTGGCTGCTTGGACGACGTAGTCCAAATCGGCCTTCGTCGGGAAGGAGGACGCAGGCGCAGCGGTCTGGGACCCGAAGACGAAGTGCACGGTGATCGTGACCGGGGTGGAGGCCGCTTGGGCGGTGACGCGGCCCGGGCCGAACGTCACCACCCCCATGGCCACCATGATGGCAACGAACAGGCTGAGCAGTGAGGACAGGAACGTGCGCTGTGTACGAGTGTTCATTGGTGTGTACTCCGGTTTGGGGTCCCCCGGTCAGGAGCGGGCGGCCGTGATGATGTCGGTGCCGATCGGCATGTGATGTGCTCGCCGCGCTCGCCGGTGTTGCCGCCCGGTCGCCCGGGCCGTCTTTGATATCCCTGGCATGTTGTCGTCGCCGGGTGATTGGCGCGATCCTGCAGGTCGTCCGGGGTCCATCCTGCGCGCGTGCGGGGGAGCACCCACAAATTTTAGCATACACCTAACAGCACAACAAAACTCGAAAAAACATCGAGATGAAAGACGCCTCCGCAACCAAGTATGCGGCGGCCTGGGATGCGGCGCCGTGGTTTATCTCGGCGATCACAAGGAAGCGCCGGGGTCAGCGGTATGCGTCGCGGCGATCGCGGCCTACTCTTCCGGGCCCTGGGGCGGCTCACCAGAACACGGCGATGTGCTGGCCGATCTTGAAGCCGTGATGCGTGGTGTCGGCGTCCCAGCAGGTCACCCCGTCCACCTCGGTGATGCAGGCGACGATGCCCTTCGGCTGGTCGACCGGGTCCCAAGGGTAGGGATAGTCCAGGCTGCGCACGGAAAACCCGTACTCGAGGACCGGGACACGGGGATCGTCCATCATGCCGTCGAGTTCCATGACACCCCCGTTGCACGTCTTGCCGGCCACGCCATCGGCGATGCCCAGCCCGCGCTCGCAATTGCTGACCTGCTCGGGACGGTCGACCCTGGGGTCGGCGGGCAACGGGACGGTCATGTCTTTCGCCAGGCACGTGACCACGCCACCCTCGAACCAGGAGCACGTCACCGTGCGATCCGGCGTCGTGAAACCGTTCCATTCGGCCGCAGCGCCCGATTCCGCGATCGGGTCGGGGAAGCTGGGCAGGACTTTCATGCTGGGTGGTGTCGGCGCGCACACCCAGTCCGGGTCGACACCCGCCGGAAGCGCGATTCCGGCCGGGCAGTCCGGCGCCACCGACGATGGCTGAGCCGATCCCGACGGC
>WQUE01000250.1 GCA_009785885.1 Actinomycetes bacterium | reverse complement strand
TCGTATCCGGGTCGACGGCCAGCGTCGAGGTGGGCGCGGACACCACGTCCGCCTGGTACACGAGCCCCGCCGGGGAGCCCTGCACGTCGGTCGCCTGGCCGGTCGCCGAGGGGATCGTGGCGTGCAGCTGGAACGAGCCCGCCTGGGTGCTCGTCAGGGTCACGGCGCAGCGCCCGTCGTCCCCGGTCGTGCACGTCGCCGCGGCGAGCTTCGTCGCACCCGTATCGACGGGCGTGCCGTCGGCGCGGGTCAGGATCACCGAGACGGTCTGGCCCGGGGACGGGTTGCCGAAGCCGTCCCGCACGAGCGTCGTCGCGGTGTACGTGTTGCCGGCGCCCGTCCCGACGGTCAGCGCACCGATGGGGCTGACCGACAGCACCGAGTGGTCCGGGTCGCCCGCGGCGGCGTCGAACCGGACGGTCGCCGGGGAGCCGCCGATCGGCTTGCCCGCGCCGTTCACGGCCACGCTCGCCGACAGTTCGTCCTTGTAGAGGCCGGCTTGCTGGGACGTGATCGTCACCTGGCACGTCCCGGCGTCGCCCGTCGTGCACGACGGGGCCGACAGCGTGGTCGTCGGCGCGGACGCCGCCGCGAAGCTCACGGTCTGGCCGGTCAGGGGGTTGCCCTGGCTGTCGACGACGGTCGCCGTCGCGGTGATCGCCGACCCGGCGGTCGCGTGGTCGGCGTCGAGGCGCAGGCTGGACTTCGCCGGGTCGGGCACCGGGCTGAAGGTGATCTCGACCGTCAGGTCGTCGCCGAGCGCGGGCGTCCACGAGACCGAAACCTGCGTGCCGTTCACGGTGAAGGACGGCTTCACGCCCGGGGCCTCGTCGCCGGTGTTCGTGTCGACGACCTTCACGTCGGCGACGCCCCACGTCGCATCCGGGGCGGTCGCGGTGATCGTCTTGGTGCCACCGGCCGGCGTCCCGGCGGGCGCACCCAGGGTGAACTGGCCCGTCCCGCCGGTGAGCTTCTGCCCGTCGACGGTGAACGTGGCGCTGCCGCCGGTCGTCTTCACCGCCGGGCGCCACACGGCGTCCGACACGGCGATCGCGTAGTCCTCGATCTCGCCGGGCGTCGTCCAGTGCGGCCCGCCGTCCGCCCCGCCGTAATACTCGTTGCCGGCGTTCGTCGGACGTGTGATGTCGACTGTCGACACCTGCGCGCGGAACTGGGCGGGCGTCGTGCCCGCAACGGTGCCGCTCGTCTGGTACCGGAACGGCCCCGTGGCGACCCCGGCGTCGTTGGCCGGCGTCCAGGACGCGGCCGGCGTCCAACCGCTGTTCGTGCCCGACCAGCCCTTCACGATCCCGTCGGCCGCCTGCGGGCCCAAGACATGCCCGACGAGCTGGTACGTCCCCGTGGCCGCGAGAACCTGACCCGACAACGGCACATCGCCGAACGCCGTCTTCAGGAACACGCCGTCGTCGGTGCCGTCGTGCGCATGTCCGTCGGTCGCCGGGCCCTGGCCGGCGCCGAGCTTCTCGCCGAGCCACACCGGGGCCGACGGTTGGTTGATGTGGCCGGGGAGGTCCGTCGCAGCCGACGGCCCGGCGACCGAATCGCCGTACGACCCCAGGACCGTGAACCCGAAGTCGGCCGTCGCGACCGACTGGTCGGTGTTCATCGTGACCATGGCGTACGTCAGCCAGTCGGATGTCGTGCTCGTCGAGCCGGCCGCGCCGATCGCCGGGTCGGGCGACGTGGGCGCCTTCGCGCCGGAGCACGGCGCGCCGTCGGCGGAGGTGATCATGCCCTCCGTGCACACGACCTGGGCCGTGTTGGTCAGGATCCCGCCCGCCGAGTCGTAGCCGGTGCCCACCGAACCCGCGGCCCACGTCTGCGCGGCGTTGACCCAGACCGCGCCGCCGGCCAGCGGGGCCTTGACCTGGGCGGGCCGGACGAAGTACACCGAGCCCGGCCCGCCGGACACGACGAACGAGTAGCCGCCGCGCGCGTCCGTCGTCTGGACGGACAGCAGCACTCCGGCCGCGTTGTAGATGCCGACGGTCTGGCCGCTCAGGCCGCCCTCGCCGGCGTCGATCGTCCCGTTGCCGTTGACGTCGTGGTAAAGCGTGCCGCGGATGACCTTCGCCATCTGGGCGCTTGCGTTGTCGCGGGCGATGCCCGTGGACAGCTCGTCGTTCTGGGTCGACCACACGATCTTCGCCGTGGCCGACAAAGGATCGATCTTCACCATGTTCGTCGTGCCGGCGGCACCGGCGGTGGCGGCGGCGGGCAAGCCGGCCGGACGGTTGCTCGTCGACGTGTTGGCGGCGTTGAAGAACTGCCCGTTCAGGAAGGCGTTGCCCCACGTGAGGCCGGCGTCACTCCAGTACTGCGTGGGGAACGCGGGGTCTTTCTTGATCTTCGTGACGACGTAGTAGCGCCACGGGTTCGCGGCCGTGCCGTCCACGATATTGCCCTTCGCATCCCGGGCCGGTTCCATCCGGACCAGCGACATGTTGCCCGAGCTGGTCGCACTCACCCCCATGCCCGAATACGTGTAAACGTTGCCGTCGGCGTCGAGCGCGAAGTCGCAGGGGGCCTGCGGGGTGGCGTTGCCCGTGCCCTCCACGTTCGCCCGCACCTTGATGCGCTCCTGCGGCACGGTCTTCATGCCCTGGTACCAGTCGCCCGGCTGGACCGAACCCGACAGCGAGTAGGCGCCCGTCTGCGGGTTCCACACCTCGAAAACCCACTGGGCTTCCGTGCTGGGGCCGGTGGACGTCGAGAGTTGGTCGTCGATGTAGGCGCCGACCGACGACACGATGTACAGGTTGCCCGTGTACTGGTCGGCCTCGCCGCCGGTCACGTGCCCGTTGGCAAGGTCGGGTGTGAAGCCCCCGACCGCGTGCGGGTCGGGCATGCAGGTCCACTGGATGTCCTTGCTGCCCGAGGTCACGCGGACGACCGGCGTCCAGTTGAGCTGGCATGTCGCCGGGCCGTTCGTCGTGGAGCCGTACCGCGTCGCGAAGTAGATCGTCAGTGGCGCGGTGGGGTTGTCCCGGGTGCCCCCGATCCGCGCCATGAACTGCGTCGAGAACATGTCGAAGTTGAAGGTCGTCCCCGTCGCCGTCCGCTGGAACGCCAGCACCGGGCGGGTTTTGTACGTGGACATGTCCGCGGACCAGTCGTAGGCCTGCCACAGGATGTTCCCCTGGTTCCCGACGGTTGCCGGCGGGACCGAGCCGTCCGTCGCCCAGTAGAACGACTGGTCGTCCAGCGGCTGCTTCCACACCGCCTCCATGTTCGTCAGGGTGGTCCAGACCGGCGTGGCCCCCTGGTGTGAAATCGGGTTGGCCGCGGGCGTCTCGGCCTCGGCGTTCTGCTGCAACTGGGGGACGAGGACCAGCGCCAGGCCGGAGACGGCCAGGGCGAACGCGAGCACGCCTGCGATCCGCCGCTTCACCCCCGCCGTGAGGGCGCCAACAATCATCGCACGTGAAATCCGCATGCCAATCCTTCGTGAGTGTGCCGTGGCGGGGTGACTGGCGCATGCGAGGGTGAGTCGGCCGTATTGTCCACACGGTCGGCGGCAATCCACCAGGGATTATCGAAAGCATAGCCAGGCGAGTGTGCGCGCACAAGTCAATCGGGAATTCGCCCACCTATTGCCAGTCTGACAAGGTACTCTACCAACCACTGACGTGTTCGGGCGGGAATACTTCAGGGCCTCGTCCGCCATTCGTCGTCCCGTATTATCGTGGCC
>WQUE01000249.1 GCA_009785885.1 Actinomycetes bacterium | reverse complement strand
CAGGGCCAGCATCGAGAAGAGTGTGCATGTCTGCAACCGCCGTGTATGGGTACCGCTGGGTCGTCGTGGCCGCGGCTGCGCCGATCATCATGGCCTCCCAAGTCTTCTGGTTGTCGTTCGCACCGGTCGCGACGCAGGCGCAGGCCTATTTCGGCACCTCCAGCCTCGGAATCTCGATGCTGTCGATGTCGTACATGCTGATGTACGTCCTGTTCACGTTCCCCGCGTCGTGGCTCATCGACGGCTTCGGCTACCGTCATTCGCTGGTCGTGGGGGCCGTGCTCACAGCCGTCGCCGGGGCGTTGCGGGCGGCCGGCGGCAACGACTTCACGGCGGTGCTGGTCTGCCAGTTCCTCATCGCGGCCGGCCAGCCGTTCCTGCTGAACGTGCTCACGAAGATCCCGGCGAACTGGTTCCCCTTGCGCGAGCGCGCCGTGGCCTCGGGCATGCTCACCCTCGTGCAGTACGTCGGGATGATGGCACCGATGGCGCTCTCGCCGCTCCTCGTCCACTCTCCGGGCGACATCCGGCGGATGATGTTCCTCTACGCCGGGTTCGCCGTCGTCGGCGCGTTGCTCGCCGTCCTGTTCACCCGTGAGCGCCCCCCGCTGCCGCCCGGACCGTCCGTCGCCGTCGAGAACATCAGCCTCAAGGCCATGGCGGGCCTGTTCACGAACGCCGCCTACGTGCAGGTGCTCGTCCTCATGTTCGTGTCGCTCGGGGTGTTCAACACCCTGCTTACCGAGATCGACCAGATCCTGACCCCACGCGGCCTGTCCATCGGCCAGGCCGACACCGCGGGTGCGGTGTTCATCGTCGCCGGCGTGGTGGGCGCGGTGCTGCTGCCCCTGCTGTCCGACCGAATCCGGCGGCGGATTCCGCTCTTGACCGTCGGCATGGTGTTGATGACGGCGTTCTATCTGCTGTTGACGTATGCGCGGGGCCCGCTGCTGATCACGGCGATCGCCGCCCTGGCCGGCCTGACGATCATGGGTCTCGCGCCGATCGTCTTCCAGCACAGCGCCGAAACCGCCTACCCGGTCGGCGAGGGCACGTCGTTCGGCCTGCTATTCCTCATGGGCCAGATCTCGGGGGCGTTGTTCATCTACCTTTTCGAGTGGACGTCGGCGGCCGCCGGCTCGGTACGCTGGCCGATGCTGATGTTCGTCGTCCTCACCGCGCTGCAGATCCCGGTGACGCTGCGCATGCGCGAATCGCCGCTGCTGACCGCGTCTCTCGCGCCCACCCACGCGTGACCGCCGCCGCCGGCGAAACCTGGTCGGCGGCGACGCCTCTGGTAGTATCCGGCGCATGAGAATAGGCATCCCACGTGAGACCCTCAAGGGCGAGAACCGGGTTGCTGCCACGCCGAAAACAGTCCCGCAGCTGATCAAGATGGGGTACGAGGTATCGGTCGAGAAAGGCGCGGGTCTCCGCGCCGACTTCCTCGATGCCGCGTATTCCGATGCGGGGGCCGGCATCGTCGATGCCGGGAGTGCGTGGGGCGCCGATCTGGTCTTGACGGTCAACGAACCCACCGACGAACAATTGGCCCTGATGCGCCCCGGGGCGGCGCTCATCAGTTTCTTCGCGCCCCGGCAGAACCCGGACGTGCTGGACAAGCTGGCGGCGGCCAAGCTGACCGCCCTGTCGATGGACATGGTGCCGCGAATCAGCCGCGCCCAGTCGATGGACGCCCTGAGTTCCATGGCGAACATCTCCGGCTACCGCGCCGTGATCGAGGCCCTTCACAGCTTCGGCCGGTTCATGGGCGGCCAGGTCACCGCCGCGGGCAAGGTTCCCCCGGCGAACGTCTTCGTCATCGGCACCGGTGTGGCAGGCCTGGCCGCGATCGGCGCGGCGAACAGCCTCGGCGCGGTCGTCCGGGCCACGGATGTGCGCCCCGAGACGGCCGAGCAGGTCGAGTCGATGGGGGCCACGTTCGTGAACGTCGCGGCCGGCGAAGCCGACCAGGGCGTCTCCTCCGACGGCTACGCGAAGGAGACTTCGGACGACTTCAACAAGCGCGCCGCGGTGATGTACGCCGAGCAGACCGCCAAGGCCGACATCGTCGTGTCGACGGCGGCCATCCCCGGCAAGCCGAGCCCCCGCCTGATCACGGCCGAGATGGTGGCGAACATGACGCCCGGCTCGGTGATCGTCGACCTCGCCGCGGCCGGCGGCGGCAACTGCGAACTGACGAAGGCCGGCGCGAGCTACATCACCGACAATGACGTGACGATCATCGGCTACACCGATCTGGCGAGCCGCCTACCCGGCCAGTCGAGCCAGCTGTACGGCACGAACCTCGTCAACCTGCTGAAGCTGATGACCCCGGAGAACGACGGCCAGTTGGTCGTCGACTTCGACGACGAAGTCGTCCGCACGTCGACGATCACCCGCGATGGCGAGATCACGTTCCCGCCGCCGCCCGTGCAGGTGTCGGCGGCGCCGGCCCCGGCCCCGGCAGCCGCCGCGGTGCCTGCGGTCGTGGCCGAGAAGAAGCCCGCCGACTGGCGCCGGTCGTTCGCGATCATCGGGGTCGCCGCGATCGTGCTGATCGGGCTGCTCACTTTCGCGCCGGCGAACTTCCTGAGCCTGATGAGCGTGTTCGTGCTGGCGTGCGTCGTCGGCTACTACGTCGTGTGGAACGTCAACCACGCCCTGCACACCCCGCTGATGAGCGAGACGAACGCGATCTCCGGCATCATCGTCGTCGGGGCGATGCTCCAGCTGCCGGGCCTGGCACACGCCTCGGACGGCCTGGGGTGGACGTTCCGCATCATCGCGTTCATCGCCACCCTGATCGCGTCCATCAACGTCTTCGGCGGGTTCACCGTGACCAACCGGATGCTGTCCATGTTCCGGAGAGGGTAAGGGTAGGTCATGGTTGTCTCTCAGTTGGTGCAAAGCACCTATATCGTCTCGGGCCTGCTGTTCATCCTGGCCCTCGCCGGCCTGGCCCAGCACGAGACGGCCAAGCGCGGCAACGCGTTCGGCGTCCTCGGCATGTCGCTCGCCTTGATCGCCACGATCATCGAGTTGGTCGCCGGGAAGCCCGACTGGATCACGTTCGCGATGCTGATCGCGGCCGTGGCGATCGGCGCCGTGATCGGCATCGTGAAGGCCCTGCGCGTCCAAATGACGGGCATGCCCGAGCTGGTCGCCCAGTTGCACAGCTTCGTCGGCCTGGCCGCCGTGCTGGTGGGCTTCAACTCCTTCTTCGAAAGGCAGAGCAACGAGGGCGGTCACCTCGTCGAGGTGTTTCTCGGCGTGTTCATCGGCGCGATCACCTTCACCGGCTCGGTCGTGGCGTGGGGCAAGCTGTCCGAGCACATGCCGTCCAAGCCGCTGACCTTGCCGGGACGCAACTGGCTCAACCTGGGCATCATCGTGGCGTCGGTGGCGCTGGGCGTCTGGTTCGTGAAGGCGGCGAACCTGTCGACGGGCCTCATCCCGCTGATCATCATGACGGTCCTGGCGTTGCTCCTCGGCCTGCACCTGGTGTTCGCGATCGGCGGCGCGGACATGCCCGTCGTCGTGTCGATGCTGAACAGCTACTCCGGCTGGGCGGCGGCGTTCGCCGGCTTCATGCTCGGCGTTCCGGTGCTCGTCGTCACGGGTTGCCTCGTCGGCGCGTCCGGTGCCATCCTGTCCTACATCATGTGCCGTGCGATGAACCGCTCGTTCATCTCGGTGATCCTCGGCGGCTTCGGCGTCGAGGCCGGCACCGTCGTCGCCGGGGTCGATCAGGGCGAGATCCACGAGATCAAGCCCGACCAGGTCGCCCAGGACCTGTGGGAGGCCAAGTCCGTGATCATCACGCCCGGCTATGGCATGGCCGTCGCCCAGGCGCAAGGTGCGGTCGCGGACCTGACGCAGCGGCTGCGCAACCACGGGGTCGAGGTTCGTTTCGCGATCCACCCGGTCGCGGGTCGTCTGCCCGGGCACATGAACGTGCTGCTGGCCGAGGCCAAGGTGCCGTACGACATCGTGCTGGAGATGGACGAAATCAACGACGACTTCAAGAACACCGACGTCGTGTTGGTCATCGGCGCGAACGACACGGTCAACCCGGCTGCCATGGAGCCGGGCACGCCCATCTCGGGCATGCCCGTGTGCCACGTGTGGGAGGCCAAGGAGTGCGTCGTGTTCAAGCGCTCGATGGCGGTCGGCTACGCCGGGGTCCAGAATCCGCTGTTCTTCAAGGACAACTCGGTGATGTGCTTCGGCGATGCCAAGGCGACCGTCCAGGCGATCGTTGCTGCCCTGCCGTCGCCCACGCCGGCGCTCACCGCCTGACACCGATCGACGAACGCGGGAGTCACCTCCAGGTGGCTCCCGCGTTTCGCATCTCCGGGAGGCCGCCGTAACCTTCTCCGCCTCCCGGCGGAGTTATCTGTGACAGCATGATCACCAACACGAAGCGACATGGCTGCTCGAACTCTCGTCCATGAGCCACGTTCCGACGATCGCGAGGTCCCGCGGCGTTGTCGGAGGCGCAAGACGGGGAGAGAACGCCGTGGGGCTTCGGGACCAACGTGGCGATGGCAGGAAGGCGACCAGCCGATGACGACCCCGACGATCACGGCGCCGGACACGGCCGCGGTCATCGCGCGGCATCGCGACATGGTCTACGCCCTCTGCCTGACGCACACGCGCAGCCGGACGAACGCGGACGACGTCTTCCAGGAGGTGTTCCTCACATACCACCGGAAACAGCCCGTGTGCCGCGACGGCGAGCACCGCCGGGCGTGGCTGATCCGGACGACCCTGATGATCGCCCGCCGGGTCGCCACGAGTTCGTGGCAGACCCGGGTCGACCTCGGCGCGGAGGACCGCGCGGGAGGCGATGCGTTCCGGTTCGACGTCGTGGAGTACGACGACCTGTTCCGGGCGCTCCAGCGATTGCCGGAGGCGTACCGGTCGGTGATCCACCTGTTCTACTTCGAGGACCTGCCGGTCGGGCAGATCGCCGCGCTGCTGGGCGACCGGCCGGGCGCGGTCAAGACGAGACTGTCGCGCGGGCGGGACATGCTACGCGCGGCCATGAAGGAGGATTGCCATGTCCAGTGACGACGAGCTGAGGATGCGGTTCCACCAGATGCGGGCCCGCATGACCCCGGACGAGGCGCTGCTGGGGCGCCTCGACGTGGCGCTCGCTGCTACCCCACCGGGCGAGTCGGCGCCGGCATCCTCGCCCGGCAGCCTTCCCCTCCGCGGGGTATTCGGGGTGGGTCTCCTGGGCGGCCTGCTCGTCGGCGCCACCGTCACGGCCTTGCTCGTGACGGGCCTCGGGCCGGCCTCCGGCATGCCGCGCGGCTGGGTTCCCGTGACGGTGAGCACCCCCACGGCCGAACCCGTCGGGCCGTCCGTCGCGGCGACTCCCGCGGCGTACGCCGACATCTACTCCATCGTCGCAGCGCTCGCCCGCACGAACCCGTCGGGCGGGGTCACCTTCGGCTTGGCGCCGGCGAGCGGCACTGCCGAGGCAGCAGGCGCACCCGTGCCCGCCGCCACCAAGGGCCGGGACGTGAGCGGATACTCCGGGACGAACGTGCAGGTGGCCGGCATCGACGAGGGCGACATCGTGAAGACGGACGGGGCCCACCTCTACATCGCCCGCGGCCGGACCGTGGCCGTGGTCGCCACGGCCGGCGCCGCCACGCACCAGGTGGCCACGATCGACGTGTCCGGGCTGTCGACCGGGTCCGAGATCCTCACCGGACCTGTCACCGACCTGATGATCGTGGGCACGACCCTCGTCGTCCTGACGCATGGGTTCGACGCCGACGTGGCCGGCTGGTCGGCCGCCTCGGCCGCCTACATCTCGCTGAGTGCCAGCCACCTGAAGGCCGCCTTCTTCGACATCTCGGATCCGGCGCACCCCACCTACCTGTCGCAGGTGGAGCAGTCGGGGTCGTACGTCGACTCGCGCCTGTCCGATGGCGTGCTCTACCTGGTCAGCAGCTACTGGGTGAACACCCCCGGGATCGACCCCGCCAACCCCGGCACGTTCGTCCCCACGGTCCGGGACGGCGGCGGGGCGGTCACGGTGGCGCCCGGCGACGTGGCCCTGCCGCCCGGGGCGTCCGAACCGGCGTACTCCGTGGTCACGGCCGTCGATGTGGCGCGGCGCGCGGTGGTGGGCGACCAGGCGGTGCTCGGCTACATGCCCACGGTCTACATGAGCGAGTCCAACCTGTACCTGGCGGCGACCCGCTGGCCGTACGCGGTGCCGGCCACCGCAGCCACGCCGGCGCCCGTCTCGCTCGGCGGCGGCACGACCGACGGCACCACCACGGACATCGTCCGGATCGCCCTGGTGGGCGGGGCGGTCACGCTGGCCGCGCAGGGGTCGGTGGCGGGCAGCGTCGTCGACCAGTTCGCGCTCGACGAGCGCGACGGCTACCTGCGTCTCGCGACGACCTGGAACGACTCCGCCGCGTCCTACCAGCCGAACGCCGCGCTGTGGGTGCTCGATCCCGCGCTCAAGGTCGTGGGCTCGATCCCCCGCCTGTCGAAGGATGAGGCGGTGCAGTCCGTGCGGTTCGACGGCACGGTGGGCTACGTCGTGACCTTCCGCACCATGGATCCGCTGTTCACCATCGACCTGCGCGATCCCACCGCCCCGACCGTCCAGGGGGCGCTGAAGATCCCGGGCTTCTCGCAGTACCTGCACCCGTTCGGGGACGGGCTGCTCCTCGGGGTGGGCGTCGAGGCCGACACCGGGACCGGCCGGCCGACCGGACTGAAGGTCGCGCTGTTCGACGTGCACGACCCGTTCGATGTCCAGGTGCGCGCGAGCACCGCCGTTCCGGGCGACTCGACGCCGGTCGGAACCGACCACAAGGCCGCCTTCGTCGATGTCGAGCGGGGCCTGGTCGGGTTCGTCACGACCACGTGGCTAAACGCCGCCACCCCGAACTCGTACGGGTACTACGACACGACCGCCACCGACGTCTACCACGTGTACCGCTGGGACGGCGCCCAGTTCGCCGAGCAGGCCGCGATCACGCTCACCGACGTCCCGGACGACGCCGCGTCCATTCGCGGGGTCCGGGTCGGGAGCGACTTCTACATCGCGGAGCCGGACAGGGTCGGCGTGTACGACATGGACCGCTACGCCCGGTTGGCGGACGTGCGCCTGTCTTGACCTCAGGCGGCGCCCACCAGGTCGACCACGTCCGGGTAGAGCCCCGCCAGGGCCTCGTCCAGGGTCGCCAACCGGGCGCCGGGACCGTGCCGGCGCACCAGGGACACCAGGTACGCGTCGGTCACCTGCCGATGCCCGATCACCCGGCCGAGGTCGGCGCCGGCGTACGGCAGGTCGTCCGGCCAGAACTCGTGGTTCGGGGAGTTGGCGAGGCGGTCCAGGCTGTCCTTGATCGAAGTCGGCCGCGCGCCCATGCGCACCAGGTGACGCACGAGCGCGCCCTGGACGACGGGTGACGTGGCGAAACGCCGCCGGGAATGAAGCCAGGTCCACGCCCGCTCGAAGTGGTCGTGCTCGCTGTCGGACAAGGCGATCAGCATGTTGGCATCCAGCAGCCAGACCATCAATCGTCCTCGTCGATCAGGTCGGCGACCTCTTCGGACGTGATGGTGCGTCCGCGCCCGAAGTTGAACACGAGCAGCCCCGTGCCCGGGTCGACGCGTGTCATCGTCGGTGTTTCGATGGGCGCCATGCCGCGCATGAGCGCCTCGGTTGCGGTTTCGGAGAACGTCGCGCCGCGCATCTCGGCGTAGGCCTTGATCCGCTGGTGCAGCCCCGGCGGGATGTCGATCGTGGTGCGCATGACGATCATCATAGCAGCGCATCACGCATGATGATCGACGCTGATGCCCAGGCGCCGGGACGTCTTGACCTCACGCCCCCGCAGGTATCAGCTGCCTCAGCTCGCTCAGGCCGTACGCGACGTGCACCAGGCTGATCGGGTGCACGGTCGGCACACCCGAAGACTGGCTGATCTGCCAGCGGCACGTCTCGGTGTCGCACAGGGCCAGGTGCGGGTTCGTCGCCCGGACCATGTCGAACAGCGGCTTGCCGACCGCCTGGGCGACGGCGTACTTCTCCCGCTTCAGCCCGTACGTCCCCGCGATGCCGCAGCACGCCCGTCCCGACTCGACGACGGTCAGCCCCGGGATCAGCCCGAGCACATCGAGGGCCGGCATGCCCATGCCCTGGCTCTTCAGCTGGCACGGCGCGTGGTAGGGCACGGTGAGGTCGATGCGGGGGAAGTCCTCCGGCAACTCGCCCGCCTCGTGCAACTCCCACAGGAACTCCATCACGTCGCGCACGCGCGTCCCCACGTCGCGCAGCCGCTCGTCGGAGACGCCCATGATCTCGTGCGCCTCGTGCTTCAGCATTCCCGTGCACGACCCGGAACTGGAGATGATCGTCAGGTCCTTGCCCGCGGCGCGCAGGTCGTCGCACAGCTTCAGCACAGACGCGCTCGCCCGGTCGAACAGCCCGTTCGACTGCTCGGCCAGCCCGCAGCAGCCCTGCTTCGGGACGAGCACCTTGAAGCCCAGGTGTTCCAGCACCTCGATCGTCTTCTTGCTCGTCTCGACCTCGAAGTAGCCCCCGGCGCAGCCGTGGAAGAACACGACCACCCCGCGCGGGCCCTCGGGCTTCTCGGGGCGCTTCTTCCACCACGACATGAACGACTGCGAGCAGGCGTGGGGCATCGGCGCGTGCCGGTGCACGCCGACGGTCTTCTCGACGATGACGCGCAGCGGCGAGATCCCGAGGGCCATGTTGGCCAGCGGTGCAACGGGCGTCATGAACATGCCCATGACCGTCGTCCGGGAGATCAGCTGGTCGCGGAGCGGCATGTGGTCGGCCTTCATCACGGCACGGGCCTGCGAGTTCAGCTCGGCGATCTTCACGCCCTGGGGGCAGGACAGCGTGCAGATGCCGCAACTGGAGCAGTAGTCCAGCGAGTGGTCGACGGACAGCCCGTGGCGGAACCGCTCGGCCTGCGGGCCGATGTACTTCGGCCCGGGATAGGCGGGCGTGACGGCGGCCACGGGGCACTGCGTCTCGCAGATCGTGCACTTCACGCAGTGGTCGAGGCTGGCCCGGGCGAACTCGTGCCCGGCGAAATCGAGGCTCATCGCTCCCCTCCCATGATCGCGGCGACCGCCTTCATGGCGCTGCCGACGGCGATGCCATCACCGGATTTCTCTTTCCAGCGCTGGGCGCCGGCCAGGACGCCGCCGATGGCGTACAGATTCGGATGGACGACGGCGCCGCCGGCATCGAGCACCCGCATCGACACGTCCACGGCGCACCCGGCGGCGAACAGCGGCTGCGCCTCCCAGTAGTCGGCGCCGATCAGGTCGCCGTCCGGCACCCGGACCGGCAACCCGAGGGCGGTCTCGGTCACCGTCCCGTACGAGTCCAGGGCCAGGGCTCCCGTTTCGAACCCACCCGTGGCAAGCACGAACACGTCGGCGACCAGGTCACGGTCGTGCCCCGCCGAGGCCAGCGTCACCGAGCGGACGCGGTCCCCCTCGGCCTTCAGGCCGGTCACGGGGCTGCCCAGGATCACGCGCACCCCGGCGGCCTTCGCGAGCGTCGTCAGCGCGTCGTTCAGGCGCAGGCCGGCGACGGACGGCGGCGGGAGCGGGATCTCGAACACCGGATGCCCGAGGCGATCGGCGAGGTCGCGCCCGACACCGGGGGTGTGCAGCCCGAGGATCGCCGGCAACCCCACGGCCTCGCCGGATCCCAGGGACGGCGCGATCGCGGCGGCGAGGTGGGCCGCGAAGCCGGGCTCGTCGGCGGCACGCGCGTACGTGAGCGCGGACGAGTCGGCCTCGCCGCTGCGTGCGGGGATGTCGATCGTGATGGCCCGGGCCTCGACCCGTCCCGTCCGGGTCAGATTCCCGGCGATCAGGGCGGCCTGGAAGTCCTTCAGGCGGGCCAGTCCGACGATCACGACCCGGGTGGCGCCGGCGCCGGCCAGCATGCCCGGCTGACACAGGCACGTCGGACGCAGCGCGCCGACCGCGGTCGGCAGCCACACGTTCGCGGCCGCGTCGCCGGTCAGCCAGTCGGGCAGGTGTTCGGCGAGCCAGGCGAGCCCGTCCTTCACCGCCCCGACCCCGATCGCGGCGTACGGATGTCCGGCGGGGGCGGCGGCGACCGCGTCCAGCGGCGCCTCCACGCGCTTCCCGTCCCGGTAGCCCCACACGTCGATGGTGCCCTGGGACGTCGGCAGCCCGCCGAGCCCCTTCGTCGCCAGGACGACGTCGGCCCCCTCCTGGGCCAGTCTCGTCGCGGCGACAAGCCCGGCCAGCCCGGCGCCGATCACAACCGTCTTCACGATGCCACCTCCTCGGTTTCCGGCAGGTGCTCGACATCGAGGGTGCCCTGCAGAATCCAGTAGTCCAGCGCCGTCTGGCGCACCTGGTCGCCGTACAAGATCGGCCATAGCCCGATCCAGCGGTTCGTCAGGAACCGCCGCAGGGCGTTCGTGGCCGCCGTCGCGTCGGCGTGTCCGGCATCGCAGGCCAGCCCGGTCGCGCGCAGCGCACAGAACCCGCCCTGGCACGGTCCCATGCCGAGCCGCAGCTGGCGGCGCAGGTCGTCGAAGCCGGCGTCGGGCTGCTGCTCGAACAGGTCGAGGAACATCGAGCGCGTCATCAACTCGCACTCGCAGATGATCGGGTCGGTTGGCACGTCGCCGCTCCCGGGCGCCCGCTCGGCCTCGCGATCCTTCAACCGGTGCGTCACCAGGTAGTTGTGCCCCGACTCCGAGCCCGGCACCGGCTCGTCGGCCGTCGTGCAGGGGCGTGTGTCGCCGAGTTGCTCGCACATGCGGTCGATGATGTGCTCGGCCATGAGCCGGTACGTGGTCAGCTTCCCGCCCGTGATCGTCAGCAGGCCCTTGAGGTTGTCACGCTCGGCGTGGTCGAGCACCGACATGCCGCGGCTCATGTGCCGGGTGTCGCTGGCGGACACCCGGGAGTCCTTCACCAGCGGCCGCGCTCCCGCCCAGGCGTGCAGCGCCCGCGAGGTCCGGAAGCCCGGCACGAGCACCTCGCCCGCGTCGAGCATCTGCTGCACCTCCTTGCGGGGAATCTCCAGATGGTCCGGGTCTTCGGCGCGCACGTCGGTCGTCCCGATGATGCTGACCGTGTGGACGGGGACGAGGATGTCGCCGTCGGCCGGGTAGATGCAGCGGTTGATCACCCGGTTGACGAGGCGGTGGCTCATCGCGACCATGATGCCGCGCCCCGGGATGACCTCCACGTCCTCGCAGCCGGCCAGCCGCGCGATCTGCGCCGACCACGGCCCACCCGCGTTGATCACGAACGAGCACGCGATCCGGACGTCCTCGCCGGTCTTCGCGTCGTGGCATACGACGGCCTCCACGGCCCCGTTCCGCACGACGATGTCGGTCACCCGGTGATAGGTGAGCACCTTCGCGCCGTGGCCGATCGCCGAGCGCGCCACCCCCCACACCAGCTGCCAGCCGTCGACCGTGCCGTCCTGCACCTCGATGGCCCGCCGGATGCCCGGGTTGAGGCGCGGCTCGCAGCGCAGCGCCTCGGCCACATCGATCTCCTTGGCCGGGACGCCCGCCGTGGCCGCCCCCGCGAGGAACTTGTCCGCAAAACCCGGGTCGTCGTCAGGACCGGTCACGAAGTAGCCGCCGGTCCGTTCGACCGCGTCCGCGTTGATCCGCCCCACGATGGCGTTCTCCGCGGCGCACTCGGTGGCCGAGCCCGGGTCGCTCACCACGTAACGTCCGCCCGAGTGCAGGAGGCCGTGGAAACGTCCCGTCGTACCTTGGCCGAGGTCGGCCCGTTCGACGAGAACCACCGAATATCCCCGCATCGCGGCGTCGCGCGCGGCGCCGACGCCCGTGGCGCCTCCCCCGACGACGACGACGTCGGTTGACAGCTCACGCATGTCGTCTCCGATCTGTCAGTTCACAGGCGATCCCGACTCGTCGTCCGTGCAACAACGCGAGCGGGCCGACATCCGGGAACGCAGGACCAACACTAGCCAGTCCGCGGTCCGCTAGTGCGCCATCGGCGAAATCTCACCACGCCGGCGTGTCAGCGTGCTCCTCCGGCGTGCCGCGCGACACGAGCGTCGGTTGCGCCGCCCGAGGGCAGCACCAACCGGGCCCTGGCGATGACGGCCCGTGCGGTCTCGTCGTCCACGACAAGATCGGTGGTCGTCCCCGCGCGCAGCGCGCCGACGATCGCGCGGGCGCACCGCGGATCGGCGACGACGCAGTACCGTACGGGAACGGACGCCAGGTCGGCCGGGGTGAGACCGGTCGCCCGGGCGTTGAGCGCGATGTTGCGCCACGACCCGTCCTCGCGCAAGGCCACGGTGCACACGCCGCCGACGACGCCCTGGCCGGCGAGGTCGCGGCGTTGGGACGCGTCGAGGCTGGCGGCGGCGAACGCCTGCCGGGGCGGGCTGGCCTCCAGCGCGGCCACCCCGAACAGGGCCACGTCCAACCGTCGGCGGAGGCTGAGGACGCGCCGCACGGCGCTCTCCCGCCACAACGCCGCCTTCGTCTCCGCATGGTCGAAGAACGCGGGCATCGGAAACGCGACGACGTCGGCGCCGAACGCCGCCGCCAGCTTGTGGAGCGCGTTACCGGTGCCCGCCGCGACCGCATCGTACGGGTTCCGGTCGCCGCCGCACTGCACGACCGTGCAGTCGGTGAGGGGCTTGCGGGCCACGTGGGCGGCGACATGGGCGGCCGTCGCGCCGCTCGCAACGCCCAGGACGTGCCCGGACTCCATGACGTCGCCGAGCAGCTGCGCCGCCACCCGGCTCACGCGGTCGAGGCGCTCGGTATCCCCGGTCCCCGCCGGGACGGCCACCACATGGGCCTTCACGCCGAACGCGGCACCGATCGCCTCGGCCAACTCCGCACCGGCATCGGGCGAGCTGACGCTGATCTGCACGAAACCCGCGTCGCGGGCCCGCTTCAGCATGCGCGACACCGATGAGCGGGATACGCCGAAGTCGCGGGCGATGCTGTCCATCGTCTCGTCCTGGAGGTAATACCGCACGGCCGCGTGGTACATGTCGCGGTGACTCTTCGGTGTGGTCATGTCCGCCCCTCGGATGGGTGCGCGGTCGCGAGTCGCGCGCCACGCCGCGCCGCCGGACCTCCGGCGGTGCATCCCTTGAGGATACTCGGAGACGACCGCCCCGGGCCGGTCTTCGCAGGCATCGGTCGCTCTGGTCGGAGGCTGCACAAAGGTGCGTCGTGACGCACCGGGCCGCCGTGGCCCCCGGGACTCTTTCGCCATCCGCCCGCGCGAGACGAATCACCTGGGTTCGCCGCCGCGTGCACGTCCGTGCAGATGGAGGCGCAACGGTACAACCCGATGATCGCTGAGGGAGGACATGCGCCTAGACTTACGCCATGGTCGGCGCCAGCCGGACGGAGGAATGCCCGCACGTCGCCGAACCGTCATGAATACCCAAAACCGGTTCGTTGATGAACCAGATGTGGAGAATATCAATGTCTCTTGGAACTATCTTCTTGTCCGAGACGATGGGCACCGCCATGCTGATCCTCCTCGGCGTTGGCGTCGTCGCCAACGTCAACATGAAGGGAGCCGGCAAGGGCGGTGGCTTCCTGATGGTCAACTGGGGATGGGGTCTCGCCGTGTTCTCCGGCGTCCTCGTCGCCTTCAAGTCAGGCGGCCACCTGAACCCGGCCGTCACGCTCGGCATGATCACGGCCGGCCACAAGTGCTTCGTCGGCGCCGCACCGGATTGCGCGGGCGGTGTCGCGGTGAACTTCGGCTCCACCATGACCTACTTCGGCGGTGAGCTGATCGGCGCCTTCCTGGGTGCCTGCCTGGCCTACCTGGCCTACAAGAAGCAGTTCGACGATCCGGAGATCCCCGGCGCGTCGAAGCAGGTCTTCGCCACCGGCCCGGCCATCTCCTCGCCCGTGTGGAACGTCGTGACTGAGGCCATCGGCACGTTCGTCCTGGTGTTCGTCATCCTCCTGGCCGGTCTGCAGAGCAGCGCGGGCAACCTCGGGTGGCTCAACGCCTTCGGCGTCGCGTTGCTGATCGTCGGGATCGGCGCGAGCCTCGGCGGCCCGACCGGGTACGCCATCAACCCAGCTCGTGACCTGATGCCGCGTCTGGCGCACTTCCTCCTGCCGATCCAGGGCAAGGGTTCGTCCAACTGGGGTTACGCGTGGATTCCGGTCGTCGGTCCGCTCATCGGCGGCGCCATCGCCGGCTTCGCGGGCAACGCTGTCGTTTCCGCGTGGTCCTGAACCAAACCGGTCGTGTGGTGAGGCGCGACACCTCGCCTCACCACACCCCGGCCTTTGCATCACCTATCAGTAGCAATCTCTTGTCACATCCCTAGAAAAGGAGAGGACGCTCTATGAGCGACAAATACATCATCGCGATCGACCAGGGCACCACGAGTTCCCGGGCCATCGTTTTCGACCACAGCGGCCAGATCGTCTCGGTCGGCCAGAAAGAGCACGAGCAGATCTTCCCGCAGGCCGGCTGGGTCGAGCACAATCCCATCGAGGTCTGGGACAACGTGCGTGAGGTCGTGGCGCAGGCCCTCGCGAAGGCGAACGTCGGCAAGGACGACATCGCGGCATTCGGCATCACCAACCAGCGCGAGACCACCGTCGTGTGGAACAAGGAGACGGGCCAGCCCGTCTACAACGCCATCGTGTGGCAGGACACGCGCACCGATGACATCGTGAAGGCGCTCGGCGGCTCCATCGGCCAGGACAAGTACCGCGATCGCGTCGGCCTTCCGCTGGCGACGTATTTCTGCGGCCCCAAGGTGAAGTGGATCCTCGACAATGTCGAGGGTGCACGCGCCGCGGCCGAGGCCGGCAAGTTGCTCATGGGCACGATGGACACCTGGGTGCTGTGGAATCTCACGGGCGGCCCGGAGGGCGGCGTTCACGTCACCGACGTGACCAATGCCTCGCGCACCATGCTGATGGACGTCAAGACGCTGCAATGGATTCCCGAGATCTGCGCCGAGATGACCATCCCGATGTCGATGCTGCCCGAGATCCGCTCGTGCTCCGAGGTGTACGGCGAAGTGCGCGCCAACGGCATGCTCGCCGGTGTGCCGATCGCGGGTATCCTCGGTGACCAGCAGGCTGCCACCTTCGGCCAGGCCTGCTTCGAGTCCGGCATGGCGAAGAACACCTACGGCACCGGCTGCTTCATGCTGATGAACACGGGCGAGGAGCCCGTCTTCTCGAAGAACGGCCTGCTCACGACGCTGTGCTACAAGATCGGCGACGCGAAGGCCGTCTACGCGCTCGAGGGTTCGATCGCCGTGACCGGTTCGCTCGTCCAGTGGCTGCGCGACAACCTGAAGATGATCGACGCCGCGCCGGACATCGAGGAACTGGCGGCATCGGTGGACGACAACGGCGGGGCGTACTTCGTCCCGGCGTTCTCCGGCCTGTTCGCGCCGTACTGGCGTTCGGACGCCCGCGGCGCCATCGTGGGCCTGACCCGCTACGTCAACCGCGGCCACATCGCCCGCGCCGTCCTGGAGGCCACGGCCTACCAGACGCGTGAGGTGCTGGACGCCATGGAGGCCGATTCCGGTGTGAAGCTCGCCGAGCTGAAGGTCGACGGCGGCATGACGATGAACAATCTGCTCATGCAGTTCCAGGCCGATCAGGTGGGCGTGCCGGTGGTGCGTCCGGTCGTCGCCGAGACGACGGCGCTCGGCGCCGCCTACGCGGCCGGCATCGCCGTCGGTTTCTGGGAAGGCGAAGCGGATGTCATCGCCAACTGGGCCGAGGACAAGCGCTGGACGCCGCAGGCCGAGCCGGTGCAGCGTGAGCGTCTCTACCGCAACTGGAAGAAGGCCGTGACGAAGACCTTCGACTGGGTGGACGACGACGTGTAGTTCACGTCCGACCAATTCATAGGCGAGGCCGGGGTGGAAACACCCCGGCCTTTGCTTTCGCCTCAGATGCGCAAGCCTCGTCGCCGACGGGTCGCCGGACGGTTGCCGGGGGGTGCTAGAATGGCGTCCATGAAGAAACTCATCAATGATGTCAATGATGTCGTCAAGGATTCTCTCGTCGGTTTCGAGGCCGCGCATGACGATCTTGTCCGTGTCGATCACGAGAACAAGGTCGTCTTCCGCAAGGACGCACCGGTGAAGGGCAAGGTCGGCATCATTTCCGGCGGCGGCTCGGGTCACGAGCCGCTGCATGGCGGTTTCGTCGGGCTGGGAATGCTCGATGCCGCCTGCGCCGGCGAGGTTTTCACCTCCCCGGTCCCCGACCAGATGCTGGTCGCCACCAAGGGTGTCGATTCCGGACGTGGCGTCCTCCACATCGTGAAGAACTACACCGGCGACGTCATGAACTTCGAGATGGCCGCCGAACTGGCCCAGGCCGAGGGCATCGATGTCCAGGCCGTCGTGGTCGACGACGATGTCGCCGTCGAGGATTCCACGTGGACCGCCGGCCGGCGCGGCGTCGGCCTCACGGTGCTGTTGGAGAAGCTGGTCGGCGCGGCCGCCGAGGAGGGCCAGGACCTTGACGCCCTCGTCGCGCTCGCGAAGAAGATCATCGCCGAAGGCCGCAGCATGGGCATGGCGCTGACGGGCTGCACGGTTCCGGCGGCGGGCAAGCCGTCGTTCGACCTGGCCGACGACGAGATCGAGGTCGGCATCGGCATCCACGGCGAACCGGGACGCGAACGCCGCAAGATCGGCACGGCCGCGGAGGTCGCCGAGATGCTGGTCAAGCCGATCCTGGCCGATCTGGACTACGCCGGCTCGGACGTGATCTGCTTCGTCAACGGCATGGGTGCGACGCCGCTCATCGAGTTGTTCATCGTGTACGCCGAGGTCGCCAAGCTTCTTGCCGGCGCCAACGTGCACGTGGTGCGCGATCTCGTCGGCAACTACATCACGAGCCTCGACATGGCCGGGTGCTCCGTGACGCTGCTCAAGGCGGACGAGGACCTGCTCCGCCTGTGGGATGCGCCCGTGGTGACCCCCGGATTGCGGTGGGGTAAGTAATGTCCCTCGATGCGACCGCTGTGGCCGCCTGGCTCGCCGATTTCGCCGGTCAGATCCATGAGCACGAAGCGCTGCTCACGGATCTCGACCGGGAAATCGGCGACGGGGACCACGGCTCCAACATGGACCGCGGCATGAAGGCCGTGATGGCACTCGACGTCGCGTCGTTCCCGACGGTCGCCGACTACCTGAAGAAGGCCGGCATGACGCTGGTCTCGACGGTCGGCGGCGCCTCGGGACCGCTGTACGGGACGTTCTTCCTGCGGCTGGGCGTGACCTGGGGTGAGCCCCAGAACGCCCTGGACGTCGGGAAGGCCCTGCGGGCCGGCGTCGACGGCATCGTCGCACGCGGCAAGGCCGAGGTCGGCGACAAGACCATGATCGACGCTCTCGTCCCGGCGCTGGCCGCCTACGACGAGCACGCCGGCGAGGGGGTCGCCCCGGCGCTTGCCGCCGCGGCCGAGGCATGCGCGGCGGGCCGCGACGCCACGATCCCGCTGGTCGCCCACAAGGGGCGCGCGTCGTACCTGGGCGAGCGCAGCGCGGGCCATCAGGATCCCGGGGCCACGTCCGCCACGATGCTGATCGAGGCGGCGGCGCGAACCCTGTCGTAACGTAGCCTGTCGTCACGGCCGGGCCCGCCGCTCACTCACGAAACACCGGAGGTAGTCGTGATCGGAATCGTTGTCGTCTCGCATTCGCGCGCCTTGGCGCGGGCTGCCGTCGGGCTGGCCGCGGAGATGGTCGCCGAGGAGGCGCGACCGCAGATCGAGGTCGCGGCGGGCCTGGACGAGACCACGTTCGGCACGGACGCGGCGGCGATCGCCGAGGCGATCACGGCTGTCGACTCACCCGACGGCGTACTCGTCCTGCTCGACCTCGGTTCGGCGATCCTGTCGGCCCAGATGGCGCTCGAGTTCATCGATCCCGACCTGGCGGGGCGGACGCGGCTCACGCCCGCCCCGCTGGTCGAGGGCCTTGTCGCGGCCGTGGTGACCGCCAGCGTCGGGGGCACCCTGGACGAGACGGCGACCGAGGCCGAGGCCGGCCTGATGGCCAAGCGGGAGCAGCTGTCCGAGCCGGACGAGGGGGTCGCCGAGGCGCCGTCCTCCCCCATCGGCGAGCCAACCGTGCCGGGTGAGACCCTGACGTTCCGTACGCCCATCCGGAACCCCCACGGCCTGCACGCCCGGCCTGCGGCCGCCCTGGTGGGTGGACTGCGGGGGCTCGACGCGTCCATCGCACTCAGCAACGCCACGACCGGCAAGGGACCGGTGCCGGCGTCGTCCCTCACACTCGTGCAGACCCTCGGCCTGCGCCGCGGCGACGAACTCGCGGCCACGATCACCGGACCGGAGGCGGCCTTGGCGCGCGACCGGCTGGCGGCGCTCGCCGCCGACGACTTCGGGGAGGGTGAAGCCCTACCCACGAAGACCGCCCCGTCCGCACCCGCGCGGGCGGCCACGCCCGCCGACCCGGCCCGGAACGGGCGCCAACTCGTCATCGGGCCCGCCCACCACGAACGGACCACGGTGGACGTCTCGGCTTACGTCCCCGGCGACGTGGACGCCGAACTCGCACGCTTCGAGCAGGCCCGGCAGGCGGCTGCGGCCCGCCTGGACGCCCTGAGCGGCGACGGCACCCAGGGCGACATCGCGGAGATCGAGCAGGTGATGCTCGCCGACGAGACGGTGCTGGACGCCGTGCGGGCGGCGATCCGGGAGGGCCGGCCGGCCACCCGGGCCGTCCAAGACCAGTACGGCGCCGTGGCGGCCCAGTTGGAGGCGGTCGACGACCCGTACTTCCGGGCGCGCGCCGAGGATCAGCGGGGCCTGGCCCGGCTGCTGCTGGGGCTGCTGATGGGCGAGGCGGTGGCGGCGGGTAGTGCCGCGGGCGTCCTGATCGTCGACGAGCTGGACCCCCTGACGGCCGGTTCGCTCGACCCGGACGCCTGCCTGGGCGTGATCACGACCAGCGGGGGCGCGACCGGGCACGGCGTGATCGTGGCGCAGGCGCGCGGTTTCGCGGTGCTCACCGGGCGCGCCGAGGCCGCGTCCATCCCCGAGGGTGGGCGGATCGCGTTCGACCCTGTCGCGGGGCAGCTGTGGATCGACCCGGGCGAGGACGACCTCGCAGCGCTCCAGGAGCGCCAGCGTGCCCGCGCCGCCGAGGCCGCGGACGCCGCCCGCGGCGCCCACGAACCCGCCCTGACAAGCAGTGGCGTACGGATCGTCGTCGAGGCGAACCTGTCGAGCGTGGCCGACGCGCAGGCGGGCGCGGAGAACGGCGCCGAGGGTTCCGGCCTGGTCCGTACCGAGGTCGTGTTCGGCGACTGGGATCACGCGCCGACCGCGGAGGAGCAGGCGGCGATCTACGTGGCGATGGGCCGCGCCCTGGGTGGCCACCCGATCACGATCCGCACGTGGGATCCCGGCGGCGACAAGCCGCTGCCGTTCCTCCCCCAGGCGCCCGAGACGAATCCGATGCTCGGCGAGCGCGGCCTGCGGGCCATGCGCCGGTTGCCGACACTGCTGGACGAGCAGCTGAGCGCCGTGCTGCTGGCCGCCAGGGAGACGCCCGTCCGGGTGATGTTCCCGATGATCACTGTGCCGGACGAGGTGCGCTGGGCGCGCGAGCGGCTGGACGCGATCCAGCGCCGGCTCGGCGGGACGATCGAGGCCGGCATCATGGTCGAGACGCCCGCCGCCGCCGCCCGCGCCGCCGACTTCCGCGACCTGGCCGACTTCATCTCGGTCGGGACGAATGACCTGACGCAGTACACCATGGCCGTCGACCGCGGCAACGCCCTGGTCGCCGACCTCGCCACGGGGCCGATCGAGGCCGTGTGGGCGCTCATGGCGGGCGCCGCCGCGGCCTTCCAGGGCAAGCCGGTCGCCGTGTGCGGCGACCTCGCGTCCCGGGCCGAGCTCGTCGCCCGGCTCGTCGCCATCGGCGTCACGGAGTTGTCCGTCCGGCCGCCGCTCGTCGGGGTGATCAAGCAGGCCGTCCGCGCCGCCTGAAGCCGGGTGCCGGCCACTCGGCCATGGATGAACAGGCCCACCGATCTGCGCCAACTCCTTGACCGCGCTCTCCCCGAAAGGGCCTAGAGTCGGTCCCGGGAGAAGAACGAAAGCGGGCTGGCGGTTGAGCAAGGAAATTCACAGCGCCACACCAGTCCATAACACCGATAGCAACGTGTATTCGTCCTTGGGCGGCGTGCCCGGGCCGACAGCGTACACGTATTATGACGATCGGCCCAACGGTTGGGGGAATCCGATGTTCACTCTCGCAGATCACTGGGTCTGGGCTTCGCTCCCCAGCAGCTACAATGACAAGATCGGCAGCGTTTGGATCACTGCGAGTAACATGTAATGGGCAATTCAGGAATGACAGGGCGCTCGACCCGACGCATCCCCCGCGCAGCCAGCGCCGTCGTCGGCTTGGCCGCGACCGTGGGTCTGTTTCTCGTGTGCGGCTGCGCGCCCAGGGCTTTGGTCCCGCCCAC
>WQUE01000248.1 GCA_009785885.1 Actinomycetes bacterium | reverse complement strand
CGGCGCCAATCACCAACCGCGACGGCGAGTGCGGCAAGGAGAAACGCCCCGGACAGCGTCAAGGCCATGGCGCCCGCGGTGCGAGCGGCGCCGGCGTTGCCCTGCGCGGCGACGTGGGAGGTGTACGTCGACAGGTACACGGCCAGGATGATCGCCATGCCGACGGCGGTGCCGAAGCGCTGGCCGACCTGGAGCACCGCGCCGGCGACGGAACCCTGCGCGGGGGGCACGTCCTGGAACGTGAGGGCCTGGTTGGGCGAGATCACCAGCCCGCCGCCGATACCCATCAGCAGCAGCACGGCCGCGACGGCCCACCCGACGGCCCCGACCGGCGCCGTCCGCAGGATGACGACAACGATCACAAGTCCGACAAGGTACGTTGCGATGCCCGCGACGACGAGGACGCGTCCCACCTTGGGCAGGAGGTGTCCCGACTGGCTCGCCGAGGCGGCCGAGGAGATGGCGTACGGCAGTTGGACGAGCCCGGCCATCAGCGCGGTGTACAGCAACCCCTTCTGCAGCACCATCGTCACGACCAGCATGAGCGAGGTGAACCCGGCGAACCATGCCGAGCCGATGGCCATGCCGAACACGAACGACGGCGTGGTCAGCAGGTACGGGTTGAGGACGGCCGCGCCGAAGCGCCGTTCGTACGACCGCTCCCAGAAGAACGTGACCGGCAGCAGGATGAACGCGGGGGCGAGCCACCACCAGCGCTGCAGGTCGTCGAAGAAGCCCGTGTCGGGCGTCGTGACGAACGGCGCCATGAACATGCCTGTGCCCAACGCGATCAGGACAAGGCCGAACGCGTCCAGGCGCATCGTCTCGCCGGTGACGGGCGGGGGCGGGAGGAGGCGCCGGGCGAGCGGCAGGACGACCGCGATGATCGGCACGTTGATGAAGAACACCCAGCGCCAGCCGGCGTCCGGGCCGGCGATCGCGATGATCAGGCCGCCGATCAGGGGGCCCAGGGCTGTCGAGACGCCGATCGTGGCGCCGAAGAACCCGAACGCCTTCGCGCGCTCGTGCCCCCGGAACATCTGCTGGATCATCCCCGACACCTGCGGGTTCGACATGCCGGCGAAGGCGCCCTGGAGCAGGCGCGCGATCGCGAGTTGGGTGTCGGTCTGGGCGAGGCCGGCGAGCAGGGACATCACCCCGAAGCCCGCGATCGCGATCATGAACATCGTGCGGCGGCCCTTGGCGTCGCCGAGCCGTCCGAACGGGACCAGGACGAGGCCGAATGCGAGGGTGTAGCCCGCGATGATCAGCTGAAGCTGCGTCGCGCCCGCGTGGAGGGCTCCCTGGATCGACGGCAGCGCGACATTGACGATCGATACGTCCAGCATCGTGACGAACCCGCCCGCGAAGCACACGGCCAGCGCCCGCCACCGGCGGGGGTCGGGTGTGTGGGAGGCTGGAGACTCGGCCATGAGAAGGCCAGTCTATCGGGAACCGGTGAGGCCGGTGGCCGACCACGTGAGGTTGCGACCGCCCGCAAGCCGTGACCGGGACCCGGCCGCACGGCCCGGGGAGCCCGGATGCCGGAGCCCGGCGGGGCGGGGCACTCATCCCTGTCCACCTCCTGAGACGGCGGGAGCCCGCCGCTCGAACAAGAGACATAGTGCCCCAAGTATCAATCTTGTTCACCGTAAGATGATTTATGCTCACAATCGAGTCGCGGGCCGGAGCGCGCGCGGGTCGCGCCGGGCGCCACGGCCGGCCCCCAGGGGTCGCTCGACCTCCCCGTGACAGCGCATTCTTCGCATTCGCGGGCACGCCCACCCCGGTCGTCGGGCGCCCCCGGTCGTCCTCCGGGAGGGCCTTTGTCTCAGATGCTGAGCACTCCACGTCGCCGCTAGTGGTGATGTATAGTTAGCACAAGCAACAATGTTCGCCCACCTATTCGTCCATCCCCCGGAAGGAACACCCTGGTGAGCGGACACGACGCACACATCGTTTGGCTCCATTTGAGTTGGTCCGTAGAATCTTTGGGGACAGGCGAGGTGTCGTGAAACGGAGACATCGGACGCGCGTGGGAATGGATTGTGCGGCGAAAATGCCATGATTTGACGATCATGCATGAGGCACGCTTGAATAGGGTGCCTCCCGGCATCCGGCACCACAAGTACACACTGCAGAAACATGGGGGGTAGATCCAACAATGGCGAAGAATCGCGACACTGGACGCGGCGGGCCTGGTGTCCGCGGTCCGATCAACGGCTGCATCGTCTCCCTGGTCGGCTCGGGCCGCGCCACGACACGGATCGCCTTGGCCCGGGCACTAGGGCTGACGCCGTCCACCATCTCCTTCCACGTCAACCAACTCTTGGCGGAGAACGTGCTGTTCGACGCCGAGGTGGGCACGGAGGTCTACAACAAGGCCGGGCGTGGGCGTCCCGCCCGCCGGCTGCGCCTCACGGGTGACGGCTCGGCGACGCTGACCATGGATCTAGGTGCCGACCAGGCGCGACTGGCCCTGCTGAGCGTGCTGGGCGAGGTTATGGCGCAAGAAATGGTCGAGCTGGACCTGACGGATCCGCCGCAGGCGATCCTGTCGATGCTCGCCGAGCGGGCCGAGGCCCTGATCGCGAAGGCGGACAGCAACTGCACCGTCCGGGCGATCGGCGTTGCAGTGCCGGGTCCGGTCGACATCACGACGGGCACCGTCGTGCTGTCCACGCGCATGCCCGGCTGGGCCGGCTTCGCGGTGCGCAACTGGCTCGAGCAGCGTTTCGACGTGCCGGTGGCCGTGGAGAACGACTCCAACGCGATGGCGTACGGCGAGTACCTGTCCCGTCCGAACGGCCGCAGCAGCACGGTGACCGTGAAGGCCGACTCGAGCCTCGGCGCCGGCATCATCCTCGGCGGGCGCGTGCACCGCGGGGCGTCGTACGGCGCCGGCGAGATCACGCACGTGCGCATCCCGCAGGGCGGCGAGCGGCCGTGCGTCTGCGGGAACGTCGGCTGCCTGGAGACGGTCGCGTCCGGCCAGGCGCTCGTGGCGGCCCTACAGGAGCTCGGCATCGAGGTCTCGACAACCGAAGACGTGGTCGCTCTCGCGCAGGCCGGCCAGCCCGAGGTGAACAGCGTCGCCCGCGCCGCGGGCACGGCGCTCGGTCAGGTGCTCTGCACGGTGACCAACGTGATCAACCCGCAGGCGATCTACCTCGGCGGCGCGCTCGCGACCATCGAGCCGTTCGTCGCGGCGGTCCGCTCGCAGATCTACCAGGGCTCGCACCCGATCACGACGCAGAACCTCATGATCGAGCGCGCCCGGTCCGGCAAGGACGGCGTCCTGCTCGGCATGTCGCACCTGGCCTTCGAGGCCGGTTGGGACCGCGCCAGCGCCAGCGACGAGATCATGAACGACGACGACTAGTCGTCACGCAACCCCAAATCCCTGGAGGGTCCCGGCCGGCGTCAAGCCCCGGGGCCCTCTTTGGGGTCCGGCGCTCGGCCCTCGGCAGGGAAGCGCTGATCGACGCTGGGCCGAGCGAGGACGTGCCGGACTCCTCGTCGGCCGCGCCGCCGTGCCGGACGCCATGGCGATGCGGCACGCGTGGGGCACCCGCCAGAACAGGGGCAGGCAATACACCCCTGCCGCCGGGTGGTTTGGGAGAATTGCCCATCTTTGGGCACCGATCCGGGTCGTTTCGATGCTCAACCATGGGCAAAACACCCTGCCGAGGCTCTCGCGGGGAGGTATTGCCATGACGAGGGCGGACGTGGGGGTGACTCCGCCACGTCACACCAGCCTCACCCTGCGAGGACGTGCCGGGGTGCCGCTTTGAGCGGCACGGGATGGGCCGCAAGGACAGATGTGGTGGTCGTGGGGGACCTGTGGACACAACATGTGGACAACGCGGATCGCCCGATCCGGTGCGCCACTCCGCCACTCGTGGCGGAGGCGCAGCTAGGGCCGGGCGGACAGGAACAGGAACACGGCCAGCAGCACGAGGTGGATGGTCGCGTGCTGGGTCTTGGCGCGGCCGGGCACGACGGTGAGCACGGACACGATCGCGGACGTCACCAGCAGCGCGATCTGCAGCGGCCCCAGGCCGAGGGTGAGCGGGCCGGGCAGCCAGTGGGACAGGATCGCCATCGTGGGGATGGTCAGGCCGATCGACGCGAGCGCGGAGCCGTAGCCCAGGTTCAAGGCGATCTGCGTCCGGTCGCGGGACGCGGCCCGGTACGCGGCGATGGACTCCGGCGCGAGCACCACGATCGCGAGGATCACGCCGACGAACGACTCGGGGAAGCCCGCCCACGTCACGCCGGCGCTGATCGCGGGCGACTCGACCTTCGCGAGCCCGACGACCGCGACCAGGGCGATCAGCAACAGGACCGTGCTGAGCATCGTCACGCGGACGGACGGCGGCGCGGCGTGCGGGCCGTCCTCGTCGACGTCGTCGGTCTCGCCGGGCGGCAGGAAGAAGTCGCGGTGCCGGATCGTCTGCGTGAACACGAACGAGCCGTACAGTAGCAGCGACACGACCGCGATGAACCCCAACTGACCGCCGGAGAACGACCCGCCGCGGACGGACGTCGTGAAGTCGGGCAGCACGAGCGTGAGCGTGACAAGGACGATCACCGTGCCGAGCGCCGAGCCGGTGCCCTCCGGGTTGAACACGGCGAGGTGGTACTTGGAGGCCCCGACGAACAACGCCAGGCCGACGATGCCGTTCATCGTGAGCATCACGGCCGAGAACACGGTGTCGCGCGCGAGGGTGGAGGTGTCGCCCTTGCCGCCGAGCATCAGCATGACGATCAGGCCGACCTCGATCACCGTGACCGCGACGGCAAGCACCAGGGAACCATAGGGCTCGCCGATCCGGTGGGCGATCACCTCGGCGTGGTGGACGGCCGCCATCACCGTCGCGATCAGCAGGGCCGCCTCGAACGCGAGCAGGGGCCACGGCGCCGTGCGTCCCCAGGTGAGCGCGAGCGCGATGAGGGCCACCACGGGCACGATCGTGGTCCACTGAAGAAGGTGCGCCCGCCAGCGTGCGAACATGCCCCTCACTGTAGAGCATGGGACGGTGTCGCGCAGGGTTTGGTCACAGGCGGGCCTGCGCCGTCCGCAATCGAGGTTGCGACTAGGCCCTACAGCTGGCCGACGAGGGTGATCGTGGGCTCCAGGGTGCTCCGGCCGGGCTCCCAGTTCGCGGGGCAGACCTCGCCGGTGTGGCGGGCGACGTACTGGCACGCCTCCACGCGGCGCAGCAGCTCACGTGCGTTGCGGCCGACAGCCCCGCTGGTGACCTCGTACGCGACGATCTCCCCATGCGGGTCGATCACGAACGAACCGCGCTCGGCGACGCCGTCCGCCTCGATCAGCACGTCGAAGTCGCGGGCCAGGACGTGCGCCGGGTCGGCGAGCATCGGATACGTCACCTTGCCCACGATCCCGGACCGCTCGTGCCACTGCTGGTGGACGTAGTGCGTGTCGGTGGACACCGAGTACACCTGGCAGCCGATCTGCTGGAACGCGGCGTAGTGGTCGGCGAGGTCGCCCAGCTCGGTCGGGCAGACGAACGTGAAGTCGGCCGGGTAGAACACGAGGACGCTCCACGTGCCCAGCAGATCCTCCCGTGTCACGGTGACGAACTCGCCGTCGTGGTACGCCTGCACGGCGAAGTCGCCGACCTTCTTGCCGATCATGGACATGGTGGCCTCCTGTTCGTTGATGTCTGGTCAACGCGCCCGAGTCGCCCGGATCATCCCCGGACGGCGTCCGCCCTGGGCGAAGGGGGGACGGGTGATCCATCGGGTGAGGTTCGCAGGCGGGCTACTCGGCTCCCGGCCCCGCCACCGATCCGGACGTGGACGGGAGGAACCCGACCACATCCCGGTTGACGAGACCGATGGAGGGGTCGTCCGACGGATGGGGTTCGCGCCACGCGACCGCCGGAAAGGACACATGCACCCAGCTGCCACCGGGGGCGTCCCCGATGGTGTACAGGTGGCCGTCGGCCAGGTGCAACAGGTACTCCTTCGTGTCACCCCAGCCCGAGCCGTCACCCCACCCGATCCAGCCGCCCGACAGCGACAGCACGTTGCCACCGCCGCCGCTTGAGTTCAGCGCGACTTCGGTCAGCGAACCGTCCCCCAGATCCTGGATGTAGATCCATGCGTGATAGTTGTCCGCCGACAGCCCGCCCATGCCGGTCCGCTGATCCAGGGACCAGGCAAGATGATCACCATCCGCTGCCAGGCCGGTCATGGTGTAGTCGCCGTGCAGCGGCACCGTGGCGACCTGCGTGGGCAAGCCGCCGGGCGGAACTCGGAAGAGACGCACGTCCTCATGGCCATCCGCCAGGCCGTAGTACAGATTGCCCCAGCCGTCGGAGGTGGGCAGGTACGCGTCGTCCGCCACGGTCTGGATTGCGCCCGTGCCATCGATCCGCTTGGCGAGGAGGACGCCCTTGCCGCCCGCCGGGAGACTCGCATCGGGGACGCCGGCCGTCCAGTAGACGACGCCGGACGCCAGAGCGATGAGGCTCCCGGCCCAGGGCAGCGTGTGGCCGAAACCGAGGTCGTCCGACGTGGCGACGGTAGTCACGCGCCCATTCGCGTACGCCTTGATCCACCAGTCCTCCACGTAGAGATCCGTGGCGGTCGTCTCCTTCCAGACGACCGTTTCACCGTCGGTGGCGAGGACCGCCGCGGCCCGGTGCGGCTCGTCCGACTGGGTCGAGAACGGTTGCAGGATGCCGTCGACGTACCAGCCGATTTCGAGCGGCGGCACGTAGCCCGCGTCCACGTCCTTGGAGAAGGGGCGGCGCGCCCCGGCGACGCGCCCGTCGGGCTGCAGCGTCGTCATGTCGGCATAGCCCGCCATCCGTGGCGGTTCATCGGCCACGCCGACGTCGAAGGTGTCGGTGATGAGCCCCGCCGGCAGATCCAGAGCATTGGCGGTGCTCAGGCACACGGTCGCACCCGGCAGCGGGCCGGAGCAGCCGTCCGCCCGCACCGTCGGAGGCGGCACGGGCGGTGAGTATGCCGGGGCATCAGTCGAGCCGGTGCGCTCGGCGACCGAGGCCGGGGGCTGCTCCGGGGCTCCGGTGCACGCCGACAGCATCAAACACAGCGGGAGAACCGCCGCGAGGATCGCTCCCCGCGGCGGCACCCGCCTCCTGGTGGAGCCCATGGCTAGTAGACGATTCCGTTCGACTGGAAGTGGGGCAGCATCACCGCCGTCGTCGCAGTGAATGTGGGCTGCACCTGCCCCCAGGACGATCCGAGGACCGCCGTGTCGTTTGCCGCCGGGTCGACGTACGTAATTGACGCACCCGAACTCGTGTAAGCCGAACCAACAATCCAGTGGCCGATGTTCACCCCATTGTCCGGGTGATAGTTGTAAAAGTTCTTCGAGCCGGTGAACTCCACGGCGTCGGCGGCGATCGGAGAGTGGACATAACCGATTCGATAGGCGGCATCCGCCTGGAGTTGGTAGTCGGTGGGAGCATTGACCTGAATCATCGACAGGTTTCCGGTCCATCCCGACCATTTGTTGAGGCCACTGGCGAAAGCGCCGCTCGCCCATGTCGTCGCCCCGTTCGCTTCTGTCTTGAGGTAGTTGTTCGAGGCGAGGTTTCCCTGCGTCAGCTGGGTTCCGAGGCCGTCCTTGCTGATGAGCACGTTGTGGTACACGAGGATGCTAAAGGCAGCGGCTGGCCCGCAGTAGTAGCTTTTCTCTTGCCTGTACTGGTTGACCGAAAGGCTGTAGGATGTCGGCGCAGTCTGTCCGGTGAGCAGGCCGCCCGAGGCCGGAACGACGCCGACGCCGCCCGAGCCGGGCAGTGCGGTGCCCTGTTCTTCAGCCGCGACCGAAGCGTCAGCGTACGTCAGCAGTCCGAGGTCCACCTGCGCCAGGAGTTTCTGCTGCAACGCAATCGCCCCGGCAGGGCTCAACACGGAGTCGGGTTCGATGGCAAGGGCTCCGGTGACGGTGCCTTGTGTGGTGTCGTCAGTCGCGTCGGCCCAAGCGGGGGGGGGCTGTCCCAGACCATAGATCAGGCCCACCAGTGTGGCGACGAGGAGTGAATCAATTCCTTTCTTCATGACGTTGCCTTTCTGTGAGGAAAACAACAGTCGGCGACTTTGCCGACCATGACGACCTGTCGATCGGGAGCGATGAGCGCGAACCCTATCGTTGCCGCACGAAATCAGATTATTGCCACCACCCTCTCGACCGAGCGCCGTGAGATCAGGCTAAGCGGGTTGCCCTGTCGATGTCAAGAGTGATCGGGGGTGAAGCGGTCATCTTTCCGAAACTCGGCAAGATCCTTGACCATGACGAAAGATGGTCCATGGTTCGTCATTCATTGCCTCATCGGCCGTCATGCCATGATGGCAGCCTTGCTTGTTTCAGTTCAGTTCAGCGCTCAGGCTGTCCAGATCGCAAAGAGAGTTGAGTGCTGGCTGGGCCTTCCGGCCAGACTAGCTAGAGACGGCAACGCCCCGAGCTGTCCCGAAGCTGTCCGCCCTGGGCGAAGGCGGACGCGTCCTCACGGCGCGTCCACACCCAGCAGCCGCAGGGTCGCCGGATCGGGGACGCCGCCGTACAGCCGGTGCAGCGCGGCGGCGAACACGGGGTCCGTGCGGGGCAGGGCGGCGAACAGGGTGAGGCAGCTGCGGCACTTCAGGTCGTCGGGATAGCCGAAAATCCGGGACGGGTCGGGCGTGGGCACGTGCAGCAGCGCGGCGGTGATCGCGACCAGCCGCGGCCCGAGCACGGGATGGTCGAGGTAGGCCTGCGCCTCGTCCGCACCCGAAAGGGCGTACCGGCGCGCCATCGGGCTGGAGCCGAGCCCCGCCAGCTGCGGGAACACGTACCACATCCAATGCGTCCGCTTGGCACCCGCGCGGATCTCCGCCAGCGCGGCGTCGTACGAGCCCGCCTGCGCCTCCACGAATCGCCCGAGGTCGTACACCATCGCAGGGCTCCCTTCCTGTGTGTCCATCATCGCCCCGTGGTGGCCCCCGTGCGAGGACGCAGGCAGACGAGAGATAATGAACGCTATGGATCGCATGGAGTGTCTTGCCACCCCCGATGACGTACATAGAGATAGCCAGCTGCTGGACGTGCGCTGGGGCCTGCACGACGCCCCGGACGCCGGGGTGGCCGCGTACCTGGAGGGGCACATCCCCGGGGCCCGGTTCCTCGACCTGGCGACGGTGCTGACCGGCCCGACCACCGATCCCACCCTCGGACGTCACCCGCTGCCGGACGCGGATGCCCTGGAACATGCGTTGAGCAGCATCGGCTTGGACCCCGCCAAGCCGGTGATCGTGTACGACGTGCCGGGCTCGTTCGCGTCCGGACGGGCGTGGTGGGTGCTCACCTGGGCGGGCCTGCACGTGCGGGTGCTGGACGGCGGCTGGCCGGCATGGCTCGCCGCGGGCGGCGATGTCGAGACGGGCAAGCGTCCCCTGCCCGAGCCGACGAAGGTGCGCCTGTCGCTCGGTCACCTGCCGACCGTCGACGAGGAAGCCGTCGAATCCTGGCCGGGCACGCTGATCGACGTGCGGGCCGCCGAGCGGTTCCGCGGCACGTACGAGCCGATCGACGCGGTCGCCGGGCACATCCCCGGGGCGATCAACCGTCCCGTCGCCGAGCTGTGGACCCCGGACGGCCGATTGCCATCGGAGGACGCCCTCCGGGAGTACTTCGGGGTGCTGTGCGAGCCGGTGGCCGTGTACTGCGGCTCGGGCGTCAGCGCGGCGCACGGGGTGTTCGCGCTGCGGCTCATCGGCATCGAGGCGGCCCTGTACCCGCCGAGTTGGTCCGGCTGGTCGGCCGACCCCGATCACGCGGTCGCGACCGGCGAGTAGGTCGTTTCCCGTGACGCCCCTCACGACACTCCCCGAGATCGGCCCGGTGACGGCCCGCCTGCTGGTGGACGTCGGCGTACCCGACGCCGAGACGCTGCGGACGGTCGGAACCCGCGCGG
>WQUE01000247.1 GCA_009785885.1 Actinomycetes bacterium | reverse complement strand
ACAGCATCGTCGGGTCTTGTCCTCGTCCGCACACGGTTGTCTGCTTTTCCGGCCGAAATCGCGCGGAACGGCCCGATAAGCAGACAACATCGACGCGGGCCGCCCCACGACGTGCGATGTTGTCTGCTTCCCGGCGCAACGCCTCGCCGCCCGCCGCCGCATTGCGACGTCTCAACCACCCGGTGCGCGTCACGACGCGGCTCCAGGCCGTCGTTCTCGGACTGCAGGCCGCCATCGCGGGACCCGCCGGGATCGTCCTGGCGAGCCTGCCGGCGCCCGGGCCGGTGCGTGCGCTGCGGGGTTGCAGGATGGAGCGTGGCGCGAGGCGTGCCTGCGTCCCCCGCGACGCCGGCGATCGGGGGTACGTCCGCGCTTGTCAGCGTCATCCTGGTGGTCCGGCTGTTCGCGTCGGGCTCGCGCGAGGGCACTATCCTCACGAACCACCACATGCTCGGCGCCTTGTCGAGCGCCACTATCGCGTTGGGCCTCGCCATGATGATCCTGGCCATCCTCGCCAACCCGCCGGGGTTGGCGGCGCTCGGGATCCACATCCGCATCGGCTCTCCCAATGGACCCGGCTTCATCTTCGACCCAACGCAGGCGGCTTGCCACCGGGACTTCACCAGGAACTGCTGTCAAGTCCGCCCGCGGCGGTCGTGCTGGTACCCCTCGACGCGCTGGCCGCAGCGTGGGAACCGACGACTCGGTGAACCCCGCGCTGCGTCTGGGTCGTGACGGTGCACGCGCCGTTCGTCCCCATGCATTACCCGTAGGGGTTAGGCACCGGACTGGTCCTTGCCGCGGGTGGGCCGCCGGACGCGCTCACCGGGCCGGGATTGCCGTAGGTCACCGCGTGCGCAGCGCCGAGTCGTCGACCGTGTAGCGCTTGGCGGGGTTGGACGGGTCGACGTACACAGGCAGCGTCGTCGCGCCGGCCCGCTGGAGCGCGGGAACCGGATCGTCCAGCCACATGTCCGAGGTGAACCGCAGCGGCCCCGGCGTACCGGGCACGTCGCCCTCGCACTGGATCCGCCACGGGTTGCGCCCATTGATCCGCACCATGCGGTTCTGGTCGACGCCGACGACGCGGGCCTCGATCCGGGTGCCGTCGCGTAGCAGTCCCTTCCGGCGCCGCCCCATCTGCTGGGCCAGCACGAAGAACACCGCCCCGAGCCCGGCGAAGATCACGCCGACGCCGCCCAGCACGCCGAGCAGCAGGATGCCGCCGCGGACGGATCGTGCGCTCGCCGGCGCGTCGATCGGGTAGGACACCTCGATGCCCTTCCCGACGGTGTCCCCGCTGAACGACTCGTTGAGCTGCGCCTCGTACTGCTGCCCGTCCACCTCGTAGGTGACCGTCGTCGTCTTGTAGCCCAGGTCGACGATCGTCGCCTGCGTCCGGGCCTGCGACGCGTCGGGCAGCACCGCCCACCAGCCGAGCGCGAAGCCGACCGCCGCGAGCACCACGCCGAGCGGGACGAAGATGACCGCCACGATCTGAAACGATCGCCGCTGTGGTGAGACATCGCCCATGTTTTCTCCTTGCTTGTCGCGTCCGGGGATTGTGCCGCCGCCAGCCTATGCCCGTCCGGCCGGGTCGGCGGCCGCATCGTCCCGGTTGCCGGACAACTGCTTCGGGAGCCGGCCCGCCTCGCGCAGGCCGCGCCGGAGCACCAACTCGACCTGCGCGTTGAACGAGCGCAGATCGTCGGCCGCCCAGCGCTGCAGCGCCGCGTGCACCGCTGGGTCGAGCCGGACGAGGACGGCCTTGCGCTCAGCCATCAGCCCGCGTACAGGGAGCCGGTGTTGATCACGGGTGTGGCCCGCTGGTCGCCGCACAGCACGACGAGCAGGTTGGCGACCATGGTGGCCTTGCGTTCGTCGTCCAAGTCGACGATGTGCTCCTCCTCCAGACGGCCGAGGGCGCTCTGCACCATCGTGACCGCGCCCTCGACGATCTTCTCGCGGGCCGCGATGATCGCGGCCGCCTGCTGCCGCTGCAGCATCGCCTGGGCGATCTCGGGGGCGTACGCCAGCGAGCTGATCCGGGTTTCGACGACGCGCAAACCGGCCAGCGCGATACGGGACGAGACCTCCTCGGCCAGCTCCTGCGCGACCTGCTCGGTCGAGCCGCGGAGGCTCTCGACGCCGGGCTGGGTCGCGTCGTACGGGTGCGACGAGGCGATGTGGCGCAGCGCCGACTCGGACTGCGTCGCGACGAACTGGCCGTACGACTCCACGGCGAAGCAGGCCTTCGCCGTGTCCTCCACCTGCCAGACGACGATCGCGGCGATGTTCACGGGGTTGCCGTCGGCGTCGTTCACCTTCAGTTCGTTCGTCTCGAAGTTGCGGACCTTCACCGACACCTTGGTGCCCAGCGTCAGCGGCGCGGTCATGATCAGGCCGGGGCGTCGCACCGTCCCGATGTACGTGCCGAAGAACTGGACGACCCGGGTGTCCCCGGGGCTGATGATCTTCAGGCCGGACCATACGACGAGCGCGACCAGCCAGCCCACGGCCCACAGGGCAACCCCGGCCGGGACGTGGTGGACGACGCCCCAGACGAACGAGACGGTGCCGCCGAACAGCAGCACGAGGACGAGCAGCAACGCGAGCGCGCCGCTGACGTGCCAGGCCGGCTTTTCCTGGATGGGCGACGGTGCGACGGGTCCGGCGTTTCCGTCGCGGAGGCTGGGTGTGGACATGGATCTCCGTTCCTCTCACTGGTATCGAAATGATATCACCACGATAGCATACACCCCGTTGGGTGTGAGGGCGCGCGACAATGGAGGCATGACATCGACCACCTGGGAGGCCCTGCGGCCCCGGGTGGCGCCCGCACCGTTCCACCGCGCACCCATCCGGCGCACCGCGCCGCCCCGGCGTGTGGCGGTGGTGCTGAACCCGGCGTCGCGCCGTCCCGACGTGACGCGCCACCGCCTCACGCAGGCGTGCGCTCAACTGGGGCGCGCGGCGCTGCGCGTCTGGGAGACGACGCTCGGCGACCCCGGGACGGGCCAGGCGCGCGCCGCCCTCGACTGGGGGGCCGACACGGTGATCGCGGTCGGGGGCGACGGCACCGTGCGCCTGGTCGCCGGCGAGTTGGCGGGCACGGGCATCCCACTGGGCGTCGTCCCGGCCGGCTCGGCGAATCTGTACGCCCGCAACCTGGGATTGCGTCCCGGGCCGTCCTGGCGCAACGTCCGGGTCGCGCTCGCCGGGCCGCTCGCCGCGGCCGACCTGGGACAGGTCGTCTGCGTCCGCGACGGACACCCGGACGCGGTCCAGCCGATGCTGGTGGTGGCGGGGCTCGGCCGGGACGCCCAGGCGGTCGACCAGGTCCGTCACGGCCTGAAGCGGGCGCTCGGGTGGGTGGCGTACGCCGAGGCGGGGGTGCATCGCGTGCTGGCACGCGGCGTCCCGATGGACCTTCGGCTCGACGACCGCGCGCTCCACGCCGAGGCGTGGACCGTGCTCGCCGCGAACTGCCCCCGCGTGCTGGACCACATCGTCGCCTTCCCGGGCGCCCGGCTCGACGACGGACGCCTGGAGGTGTTGCGGCTGGCGCTCGCGAACCCACTCCAATGGATCCCGGTCGCCGCCAAGGGTGTGCTGCACTTCCGGGCCACGCCGTCACCGCTGCGCTACGACACGGTGGAGCGCCTGGTGGCGCGGACCACCCGGCCGCTGCCGGCGCAGATCGACGGGGACGTGATCCCGGGTGTCACCCAGATGACGGTGACGGTGCGGCCGGGCGTGCTGCGCGTGGCCGTACCCCCGCGGCTGGGTGGGGCTGGGGGAAGCCGATGAACGTCGTCGATCCCGCGATCGGACGGTTGCGCCTCGCCGTCGCCGGGCGTCCCCGGCCGTGGCGGAGCGCCGCCCTCGTGAACCTCGTCGGCGGGTTGGACGCGGCCCACCTGAACCGGGTCTGCCGCGACCAGCCGCTGATCGACGCCGTCGTCGCGCGCACCCGTGACCATGGGCCACGTGAGGCGCACCGCCGCCGCCTGATCGAGATCCTGAGCGTCGAGCGGTGCGGCGTCCTCGGCGTGCGGGCGCGCGCCGGGTGTCTCCACGCGCTGCAGGCCGGAGCCACCGGGCTGGCCGGCCAGGCCGGAATCGTCCGGCTACTGCTGGCAACCCACGGTGGCGCGCTGACGCGGCTGAAGAACGCCGTCGATGCCGCCCCCGACCACTACGACCTGGAGAACCTCGTCTTCGGCCGTCTCCCGTCCGGTGAGGCGAGGGAGGCGGTGCTGGCGCACATCGCGCGGGAGGCCGAGCATGCCCGACCGGCCCATGGCCAGCCGCGCGAGGCGAAGATCCTGTCCGACGTGGACGACACGGCGTTCGCCCGGCTGAACGATGCGATCTACCCGAAGGGCGCGCTGTATCCGGGCGTGCGGGCGTTCTGGACGGCACTCGACCACGGGCCGACCGGGCACACCACCTCGCTCGGCGACCTGGCGTTCGTCACGGCCCGTCCCGGCGACCGGTTCGGCCTGGTCGAGAACCGGCTGCGGGCGGGCCTGGCCCGACGCGGCGTCGGCCCGCACTCGGTGCTTACCGGTGGCCTGGTCCACCTGCTGTCGCACGAGTCGATGGCGGCCGGCAAGCTGGCCAACATCGAACGGTACCGGGAGCTGTTCCCGGAGTACGCCCTGGTGTTCGTCGGCGACTCGGGCCAGGGGGACGTCGACACCGGCCGGGCGATGCTGCGCCGCTGGCCCCGCGACGTGGCCGGGGTGTTCATCCACGATGTCGTCGGCACCCCGCCCCAGCGCCGCGACGAGTACGCCGACATGGGGATCTGGTTCTTCGACACGTACGTCGGGGCGGCGCGGCTCGCGCACGCCGCGGGGCTGATCCCGTATTCCGCCGTCGGGGACGTCGCCCGGTCTGCGGTGCGGGAGTTCCTGGCGCTGCGCGGTTTCGCCGATCCGGGCCGGCGGGAGACGGCCTGGGCCGCCCTCGACGCCGACCTGGCCGTGGCCGCCGCCGCAGTCTAGGGGCGACCGCCCGCTACGATGAGGACAACCCAGGAGAAAAGGGAGCCGATGATGAGCGATTTCACGTGGACCGATACGGATCGGCGGGCCGTGGACGTGGCGCGCGTCCTGACGGTGGACGCCGTACAGAAGGCCGGCAGCGGCCACCCGGGCAGCGCGGTGTCGCTGGCCGGGGTGGCGTACCTGCTGTACCAGAAGATCATGACGATCGACCCGCTTGATGCGGCCTGGATCGGCCGCGACCGGTTCGTGCTGTCGGCCGGGCACGAGTCCGTGCTGCAGTACGTCCAGCTGTACCTGGCCGGGGCCGGCCTGGAACTGGGCGATCTGGAGGCCCTGCGGACGTTCGGCTCCAAGACGCCCGGCCACCCCGAGTACGGACACACCCAGTTCATCGAGTGCACGACCGGGCCACTCGGCGCCGGCTTCTCCGTCGCCGTCGGCATGGCGATGGCCGCCCGCCGCCAGCGCGGCCTGTACGACCCGGACGCGACCGGCACCTCGGTGTTCGACCACTTCGTCTACTGCATCGCCGGCGACGGCTGTCTGCAGGAGGGTGTCCAGGCCGAGGCCGCCTCGCTCGCCGGCATGCAGCGCCTCGGCAACCTGATCGTGATCTACGACGACAACGACATCACCATCGAGGGCCCGACCGGCATCGCCTTCACCGAGGACGTGCTCGCCCGCTACCGCGCCTACGGATGGCACGTGCAGGACATCGACTTCACTCCGGACGCCAACGGGGGCACGTACACCGAGCGGCTGGGGGACGTGTACGACGCGATCCACACCGCCCAGCAGATCACCGACGCCCCCTCCCTCATCCGCGTCCACACCGTGATCGGGTGGCCGCTCCCGACCAAGGCGGGCAGCGAGGGCATCCACGGCGCGCCCGTCGGCACCGCCGAGATCACCGCGCTGAAGGCGGCGTTGGGCTTCGCCGACGAGCCGTTCGCGATCGACGCGGACGTGGTCGCGGCCACGCGCCGCGCGGTGAAGGCCAAGGCGTCGCTCGCCCGCGAGGCCTGGGACGAGCGGTTCGCCGCGTGGAGGACGTCCCACGCCGACCAGGCGGGGCTGCTGGACCGCGCCCTCGCGCGCCGGCTGCCGGACGACCTCGTGCTGCCGGCGTTCCCGGCCGGGAAGATGAGCACGCGCAAGGCCTCAGGCCAGGTCATCACGGCGCTGGCACCCCAACTCCCGGAGCTGTGGGGCGGCTCGGCCGATCTGGCCGGCTCGAACCTGACGACGATGGAGGGCCAGCCGAGTTTCCTGCCGAAAGGTGCGTCCAACGCGGAATGGACGGGCGGCCCGGACGGGCGCGTGCTGCACTTCGGCATCCGCGAGCACGCGATGGGCGGCGCCCTGAACGGCATCACACTGGAGGGCCTGACGCGGGTGTTCGGCGGCACGTTCTTCGTGTTCAGCGACTACATGCGCCCGGCCGTTCGGTTGGCGGCACTGATGGGACTGCCGGTCGTGTACGTGTGGACGCACGATTCGATCGGCGTCGGCGAGGACGGCCCGACGCACCAGCCGGTCGAACACCTGGCGAGCTACCGGGCGATCCCCGGCCTGGCGATGGTCCGTCCGGCCGATGCGAACGAGACGGCCGTCGCCTGGCGGGAGGTGCTGCGACGCACCCACGGCCCGGCCGCGCTGGTGTTGACACGGCAGGACGTCCGGACGGTCGACCGGAGCGACGGCGCCGGCTTCGCCTCCGCCGAGGGCGTCGCGAAGGGCGCGTACATTCTGCGCGACGCGCCCGGTGGGGCCATCCCGCAGGTGATCCTCATCGCGACGGGCTCCGAGGTCGAGATCGCGCTCGACGCGCAGGACGCGTTGGCCGCCACGGGTGTCGCGGCCCGGGTCGTGTCCATGCCGTGCCAGGAGTGGTTCGACGAGCAGGACGAGGCGTACCGGGAGCTCGTGCTGCCGCGCTCGATCGAGGCGCGTGTCAGCGTCGAGGCGGGGCTCGCGCTCGGCTGGGCGAAGTACGTCGGCCAGGACGGGCGCAGCGTGTCCCTGGAGCATTTCGGCGCGTCCGGGGCGGGTCCGCTGCTGTACCAGGAGTACGGCATCACCGCCGACGCGGTCGTCGCGGCCGCCCGGGAGTCGATGGCGGCCGCCTGACCGCGGGTTACGCCTTCTCGTAGATCGAGATGACGCCCGGCCGCTCCGCCTGGGCGGTCGAGACGAACGTGGGGAACAGCCGCTGGAAGTGGGCGCTTGCGATGTGCGCGTCCAGGGCGTCCTGGCTCTCCCACTCCTCGATCACGGTGAGGTGCAGGGCGTCCGCCTTGTCGCGGTACAGGTCGTAGGCGAGGCAGCCCGCGTCGTTGGCGTGGCTCTCGGTGACCAGTTCCTGCGCGGCGGCGATGAACTCCTCGACGGCCTCGGGACGAATCCAGTTGTCGGCGACGACTTTCACGGTCATGGCGATGTCCTTCCACGGGTGGGGATGAAGCGGTGCCGATGCTAGCACGGGACGGCCGAAGCTCACGGTCGATCTTGGCCATGTGACGGAATGAACGATGCGTGACGCGTCCGCGTGGTTGACTGGATGCACAGCGGGCCTTCGTCCTTGAGAGCACCCCGTTCTGGTGGGGGTCGGCTGTCAGGCGCATTGTGACGTGCGCTTGCCACACGAGAGGGGACACGCACCATGAAGAGGCATCGCATCGTGACGTCGCTCGTCGGCGTTGCCTTCGCTGTCGGTTTGACGAACTGGGGGGGGGCCACCAGCGATGGCGGCACCGTCCGGTGACGGCAGCTACACCGACCCGTCCGGCCTGACGGTCATCACCCAGACCGCGCAGGTGCCCCCCGATCTGGCGGAGGTCTACGCCGCCGCGCTCATGGCGGCGGAGAACCAGCCCGAGGATTTCGGCTATCCGCATGTCAAGGACGGCACTGTCGTCCTCCCCGCCGTTTCGGCCACGGCGACCGCCCTGAGCAAGGCCGACCGGAAGGCGGCGGCGAAACAGTTGCGGGAGTACGCGAAAAGACTGAAGAAGGACGGCGCGGCCGCCTACGACCCCAGTGTCGACGTGACGAGTCTGATCAACCTGGCGGCGTCGCCGGGCAAGCGGAACGCGAAGAAGATCGACGAGTTGAACAACGCCGTTTTCGACGCGCGCAACGACACGTCGCTGAAGGGCGGCCAGATCGTTTCCACGGGCATCGACGCCAGCGGGCGCGTTGTCGTCACCCTGAAGAGGCTGACCCCTGGCGTGGCGTCGTCTCTCGCCAAGAAGTACGGCGTGGACGACATCGCCATCCGGGTGCAGCCAGACTTCCGGGCGAGTGCAACGTGGTCTCGGGCTTCGGACGTGTCACGCTACGGCGGCGGGGCCGCGATTCGGATTCATATCAGTAACACAGTAACCGGAATCTGCAGCGATGCGTTCTCGTGGTACTACGGCACTGCCTACATGATGCTCACGGCGGGTCACTGCATCCCGAATGGCGGTGATGTGTATGCCCCGGATGGGACGGACATGGGGTTCGTGACCAGTGGGTCGAAGGAGTCGTGGAATGCCGGCACGGGTACGGTACTCATGACTGGGCAGGCCACATACCGAGGCGATATCGCGATCATACAGCTTTACGCACCTTTGAAGTCCAACAACGTCATCTACCGCGGCGGCCCTACTTCGACCACACTGTCGAACGTGGTCGAGATGTGGAGCCGTTCATCCAACTTCGGTGATCAGTTCTGCACTGGGGGGCAGACGACAGGCGAGATTTGCGGCTGGGTTGTCGATCAGGTGGCTGTGAACCTTGACTACTACAATGCGGACACGGGTGCGTTTGAAGGAACGATACGCCATGCAGTGTCGGGCAGCCGGGCCGGCAATGTCGGAACCAAGGGTGGTGACTCTGGAGGTTCTGTGTTCACGGTGCGCTCCGATGGTCAGATCGCGGCGAAAGGCGTGATCTCGGGGAGTGGCGCGATCAAGTTGGGTGGGCTGACTCCCTCTACGACGGTCTACTTCACTGATATCTGGGACGCGTACTATGGTTTCCTCGGATACCTGAGGACGACATCAGCATGATGAAACAGACAGGCATGGGGCGCTCCGCCCGCAGCTGGTTAGTCGCCGTGGCAATCGGCATTGTGGTCGTCGGTCTGGTCGTGACGGTCATCGCCACATCTTCCCGGCTGGCGTGGCAACAGACTCCCTGCCATTGGTGGGCGCCGGTTGAGGGTCAGCCGTCAACCGTCACTGTTGGTGTGGAGGCGAATGCGGGCGTCGACGGGAGTGTGTATGGGCAGGTTCGAGTCCTCCAATCCGAGACGTCGACCGCGGCGCAACTCACGTGCCAGGTGAGCGTTCGTCGCGGATCTGGCCCCTGGATAGGGGTGGCAGGGGAAATGGAGGTCGAGGTCCGCCTCGCCTCACCGCTGAACGGCCGCCAGGTCGTGGACCAGAACGGCGACCCGATCCCGGAGAAACCACCGTCGTGATGTGATGCATATCGCAGGCGTCGATCGTGGGTTTGGGCCGTCCCACCGCCGGCGCCTCACGAGACGGTCACAGCGCGCGCCCGGACGGTCAACCCCTGGCGCAGACGCACGATGCCCCAAGGGAGGTACATCGGCGTCCAGAAGACCACGAGCAGGAGGGCGAGGCCGACCAGGTAGAAGCCGCCGAACATCTGGTGTACCGGGGCGAGGGGACTCCCGGGGACGGGCACGGACAGGAAGAAGAAGTTCGTGCCGAGGGCGTGGTTGACAAGAGCGGTGGGTGGCACCACGACGGCCAGGAACACCACGGATCGCCACAGGTCGCGGGCGCTGGGCGTCATCTCGCGTGCGACCAGCCGCATGATCACGTACGTCGACAGGAGCAGGTGCATCACGAACGAGTGCCACACGAACGCGTTGAGGATCGGCGAGCGCGCCCAGTCGGGCGTCAGCACCGCCATCGCCGCGCCGGGCAG
>WQUE01000246.1 GCA_009785885.1 Actinomycetes bacterium | reverse complement strand
TGCGCGTCGTCGACGCGACGTGCCCCCTCGTCACGAAGGTGCACCACGAGGCACGCCGGTTCGCCGGCGAGGGGTTGCCGATCGTGCTCATCGGGCACGCCGGGCACGAGGAGGTGGACGGCACGCAGGGTGTCGCGCCGGCCCACATCCGTCTCGTCGACGCCCCGGAGGACGTCGACGCCCTGGAGTTGCCCACGGGGGAGCCGGTCGCGTGGCTGAGCCAGACGACGCTGAGCGTGGACGAGACGCGCGACACCGTCGCCCGGCTGCGCGCCCGCTTCCCGCGCCTGGTCGATCCGCCGAGCGAGGACATCTGCTACGCCACCCAGAACCGCCAGGCCGCCGTGCGGGAACTGGCGCAGCGGTGCGACGTGGTGGTCGTCGTCGGGTCGGCGAACTCGTCCAACTCGGTGCGCCTCGTCGACGTCGCGAAGGCCGCCGGTGTGGCCCGTGCCCACCGCGTGGACGACGCCTCGGAGTTGCAGCGGTCGTGGTTCGAGGACGCCGGCACCGTGGGGGTGACCAGCGGCGCCTCCGTGCCGGACGACTTGGTCGCCGGGGTCCTGGCGCAACTCGTCGCCTGGGGTTGGCCCGAGGCGGAGGAGGACCGGCTCGTCGAGGAGACGCTGCGTTTCGCCTTGCCCCCGCAGGTGCGGGACCGCCGGGGCCGGACGGGGCCGGACGGGGCTGGACGAGGCTAGACGAGGCTAGACGAGGTAGCGGTAGAACGAGCCGTCGGGCGGGATCGCCTCGACCTGGATCGGACTGGCGGCGATGCGGTCGAGCAGCGCGGGCAGTTCGTCGGGATCGCCCAGCTCGACGCCGACGAGCGCCGGGCCGGTCTCGCGGTTCGACTTCTTGGTGTACTCGAACAGGACGATGTCGTCGTCGGGGCCGAGGATGCCGTCGAGGAACCGCCGCAGTGCGCCGGGCTCCTGGGGGAACGTGACCATGAAGTAGTGCTTGCGGCCCTCGTGCAGCAGCGAACGCTCCAGCACCTCGCTGTAGCGCGAGATGTCGTTGTTGCCGCCCGACACGATGGCGACGACCGTTTGGCCGGGCGCGACACGCACCGTGAGGTCGTGCGGGCCCTGGCGCAGGGCCGAGGACGCGAGCGCCCCGGCGGGCTCCGCGATCACGCCGTCGACCTGGTAGAGCGACAGCATCTCGCTGCACACCTGGCCCTCGGGGATCGCGACGAGGCGGCAGCCGAGCGCCCGGACGAGGGGGAGCGTCACCTCGCCCGCGCGGCGCACGGCGGCGCCGTCGACGAACGTGTCGATGGTCGCGAGCCGGACCGGGTGGCCGGCCTGGAGGCCGGCGGCGATGCACGCGGCGCCGGCCGGTTCGACACCGATCACGCGGGTCGTCGGCGCCGCCTCGTGCAGCCACGCGCCGCAGCCGGCCAGCAGGCCGCCACCGCCGACCGGCGCCAGCAGCACGTCGGGAGCCGCGCCGAGCTGGGCGACGATCTCGGCCGCGACCGTGCCCTGGCCGGCGACCGTGCGGAGGTCGTCGAACGCCGGCACGAGCGTCGCTCCGGTCTTGTCGGCGGCCTCGTGTGCCGCCTGGTCGGCCGCGTCGTACGTCTCGCCGGTGACGATCAGCCGGACGCGGTCGCCGCCCAGCGCCCGGATCCGGTCCCGCTTCTGGCGGGGCGTCGTCGTGGGCACGAAGATCGCCCCGTCGATGCCCAGCCGGGCGCACGCCCAGGCCACGCCCTGGGCATGGTTGCCGGCCGACGCGCACACGACGCCGGCCGGCAGTGCGCCGTCGTCCAATTGGCTCATCAGCGTGTAGGCGCCGCGCAGCTTGTAGCTGCGCACCGGCTGCAGGTCCTCCCGCTTCAGCCACACGTCGGCCCCGGTCAGGTCGGACAGGCGGTCGTTGCGCTGGAGGGGCGTCACCGCGGCGACACCCTCCAGGTGCGTTGCGGCGCGGTCGACCAGTGCGGCGACCTCGGCGAGACTCGGCAGTGCTTCAGGCATGGGGTCCATTCTGGCCTCCGGTTCCAGCCCGGCGCGTCACGGACCGAGGAACGGGCGTCGCGTGGCGTGGCGGGGCGTGGCGCGGCGTGGCCGGGCGTGGCGTGGCGTCGCGTCGCGGGGCGTGGCGGGGCGCGGCGTGGCCGGGCGTGGCCGAGCGTGGCGGGGCGCGGCGTGGCCGGGCGTGGCGTAGCGTCGCGGGGCGTGGCGTCGCGTGGCGTGGCGTGGCGTGGCGTAGCGTCGCGGGGCGTGGCGGTGCGCGGCGTGGCGTCGCGTGGCGTGGCGCGGCGGGGCCTCTCGCTGCTCTTGCGTTGTCAGCCGTCCAAGGGCTCACCTCCCTCCTGATCGCCCTGGGCGTCGTCCAGAAGCTCGGCGGCCGAGAGCGTGCGGACGGCCGTCTCGACCACCCGCGGCGCGGGGATCGCGGCCTGGCTGACACCCAGGCCGCCCAGCCGGCGGGCGCTGACGAGGACGCGCCCCTCCAGGCTGCCCAGCGTCTCGTTGTAGGCGCCGACGGCACCCGACAGCGAGCGTCCCAGCTTGTCGAACAGCCCGCCCAGGCGGGCGAGCCGGTCGTGCAGCTCCCGTCCGAGCGCCACGACCTCGCCCGCGGCCTGGGTCAGGGCGGTTTGCTTCCACCCGTAGGACACCGCCCGGAGCAGCCCGATGAGGCTCGTCGGCGTGGCGAGCACGATGCCCCGCCGCGACGCGTACTCCAGCAGATCCGGCGCGCACTCGAGGGCGGCGGCCGCGAGCGCGTCGCTCGGCAGGAACAACACGACGAACTCGGGCGTGCCCGGATCGGCCTTCCAGTACCCCTTCGCGGACAGCGTCTCGATGTGCGCCTTCACGCAAGCGGCGAAGCGCCGCAGGTCGGCTGCGCGTTCGTCCTCGTCGTCGGCCAACTGGGCGTCGAGGAACGCGGCCAGGGGCGTCTTGGCGTCGACGTAGCAGAAGCGGCCGTCGCCGAGCATCACCTTCAGGTCGGGACGGATGACGTCGTCGCCGCTGGTCCGCGTGGTCTCCTGCTGCACGAAGTCGCAGTGGTCGACCAGGCCGGCGATCTCGACCACCCGTTTCAGCTGGGTCTCGCCCCAGGCGCCCCGCACGTGCGGGGTGCGCAGCGCGGTGGCCAGCGCACCGGTCTCACGGCGCATGTTCTCGGCGGCGAGCGCGATGGCACCGGCTTGCGCGCGCAACTCGCCCGTCAGTGCCGCGCGTCCGCGCTCGAGTTCGCCCAGCCGGACGTTCAGCTGCGCCAGCGTGGCCTGGACCGGCGCCAGCGCGTCGTCCACGCGGGCAGCCCCGGCTGCCGTCTCGCCCCGGCGCGCGGCCGCGACCAGGCGCGCCAGCACCCAGCCGGCGATCACGCCGGCCAGGAAGGCGAGCGCCGTCCATCCCCACTGCTCCATGGCCCCAGCCTGCCAGGAGCCACCGACAATTCGTCCGAAATGGAGATGACAAGGAATGACGCCCCGAGTCGCGCCCGGTGAGCCCCGGTCCGGCCCGGCGGGACGGGGGGTGGCCCGCCGGGTGCGGTCGCGCCGTGTGCGTGGATTGGTCCGTCCGAGTAACATGGGCGAATCGCGGCTACATGGCGTAGCGGTCGGGACTAGCGGCCCGCGCCGCATGAACCGGCGTAGGCCAGGCAGGACGTCCCCCGCCACGGGGGCCGGCGCCTGGGGAAGGGTGCGAGAGCAGTCGTGATCGTCGTGGAGTTGCTGAGCGGGCTGGTCGGTCTGCTCATGATCGCCTACCTGGTACGGGCGCTGGTGGATCCGGGAGCGTTCTGATGGCGTGGTTCTGGGCCGTCACCTCCCTGGTGACCGTCGCCCTCATCCTCGGACTGGCATACCGTCCGCTGGGCGACTACATGGCCTGGGTGTTCACCACGGAGTCGGATTGGCGCGCCGAGCGCTGGATCTACCGCCTCATCGGCGTCGATCCGCGGGCCGGCCAGTCATGGAAGGCCTACCTGCGGGCGGTGCTCGCGTTTTCGGGCGCCGGGCTGGTGCTGTTCTACGCGCTGGAGCGGCTGCAGCCGTATCTGCCGTTCTCCCTCGGGTTCCCGGCGATGAGCCCGGACCTGGCGTTCAACACCGCCGCGTCGTTCGTCGGGAACACGAACTGGCAGTCGTACGTCCCCGAGCACACCGTCGGCTACGCCGTGCAGATGCTGGGACTGACCGTGCAGAGCTTCGTGTCGGGCGCCGTCGGCATCGCCGTTGCGATCGCCCTCGTCCGGGGCATCGCCTACCGCAACCGGGGTACGCTCGGCAACTTCTGGGTGGACGTGGTCCGGGCCAGCTTGCGCATCCTGGGGCCGCTGGCGCTGATCGCCGCGATCGTCCTGCTCGCCGGCGGGGTGATCCAGAACCTGCACGGCGTCACGCAGATCACGACGGTGGCCGGGGGGACGCAGACGATCCCCGGCGGTCCCGTGGCCTCCCAGGAGGCCATCAAGATGCTCGGCACGAACGGCGGCGGCTTCTTCAATGCGAATTCCGCGCACCCGTTCGAGAACCCGACGGCCTGGACGAACGTGGTCCAGGTGCTGCTGCTGCTCCTCATCCCGTTCTGCCTGCCGCGCACCTTCGGGACGATGATCGGCGACCAGCGGGCGGGTTTCATCATCCTCGCGACGATGGCGGCCCTGTTCTGCGTCGTGTTCGTGTCGATCACGGCCGCCGAACTGTCCGGGCATGGCACGGCGTTCCAGGTGGCCGGGGCCGCGATGGAGGGCAAGGAGCAGCGGTTCGGGATCATCCAGTCCACGCTGTTCGCGACCGCGACGACGGGCACGACCGGCGGCGCGGCCAACTCCATGCACGGGTCGTACACGGCGATCGGCGGCATGGTGATGATCCTGAACATGGCGATGGGGGAGGTATCGCCGGGCGGGGTCGGCACGGGCCTGTACACCTTGCTGGTTCTTGTGGTGATCACGGTGTTCCTGACGGGCCAGCTGCTCGGACGCGCGCCGGTGGTGTTCGGCAAGCGGATCGGCGTGCGGGAGGTGATCCTGTCGGGCGTGATGATCCTCGTGCTGCCCGTGCTGGCGCTGGGTGGCATGGCGATCACGATGTCGCTGCCGTCCATCCGCGACCAGATCGTCGGTCAGGCGATGAGCGAACCCGGGCCGCACGGCGTGTCGGAACTGGTCTACGCGTTCATCTCGGCGGCCATCAACAACGGTTCGGCGTTCGCCGGCTTCAGCGCGAACACGCCGTACCTCAACACCTTCCTCGGCATCATCATCCTGCTGGGCCGGTTCGTCCCGATCGCCCTGGTGCTCGCCCTGGCCGGGTCGTTCGCCGCGCAGGACCGGACGACGGCCTCGGCGGCGGAGCTGCCCGTGTACCGGCCGCAGTTCGTGATCTGGCTGATCTTCCTTGTCGTCTTCATCTCCCTGCCGACGTTCTTCCCGGTGCTGCTGTGCGGCCCGCTCGCGGAGGGACTCGCATGAGCGCCGTGACTGCGGCCGCACCGACGGAGCGCACCTCGCGTGTCCAGTCCCGGATGCGCGCCATGTGGGGCCCGCTGAAGAGCGCGTTCCGGAAGGTCGACCCGCGCGTCCAGTGGCACAATCCGGTGCTGTTCCTCGTGTGGTGCGGGTCCGTGCTCACGACGATCATCGGCATCAGCGAGTTCTGGACGGGGCCGGCCGACTCGGGCGGCCTGCGCCTGCCGGCCGGTTTCACGTGGGTGATCGCGGTGAACCTGTGGCTGACCGTGATCGCGGCCAACCTGGCCGAGGCGCTCGCGGAGGATCAGGGACGTTTCCAGGCGGCCCGTCTGCGTTCGACGCGGGAAGGCTCGACGGCCCATCGCGTCGGCCGCTACGATCCGAGGGCCGACGCGGACGCCAGCGACGCCGTGACGACCGATGTGTCCTCGATCGCGCTGCGGCCCGGTGACATCGTCGTGGCGAGCGCCGGCGACATCATCCCCGCCGACGGCGAGGTGATCTGGGGTATCGCCTCGGTCGACGAGTCGGCGATCACCGGCGAGTCCGCACCGGTCATCCGGGAGGCCGGCGGTGACCGGTCGGGTGTGACCGGGGGTACGAGGGTGCTGTCGGACCGGATCGTCGTGCGCGTCACCGTCCCCCACGGGAAGACGGCCGTCGACAAGATGATCGGTCTCGCCGAGGGCGCCCACCGGCAGAAGGCCCCGCACGAGCTGGCGCTGACGGCTCTGCTCGCGTCGTTCTCCGTGTCGTTCATCGTGATTGCGCTGACCGTGAACGCGATCGTGTCGCCGTTCGCCTTGCCGGTGTCGGTGCCCGTGTGGGCGGCGGTCGTCGTGTGCCTCATCCCCGCCGAGATCGCAGCCCTGCTGTCGGTGACGGGCGTGGCCTCGATGTCTCGGCTCGTGCAGAACAACGTCCTGGCCGATTCGGCGCACGCCCTGGAGACCGCCGGCGACATCACCACCGTCGTCTTGGACAAGACGGGCACGATCACGCAGGGCGACCGCCGGGCGACCCACGCCGAACCCCTGCACGGGGTGAGCCGGGACGAGCTGCTGCGGGCGGCCGTGGCGTCCTCGCTCCGCGATCCGACGCCCGAGGGCGTGTCGGCGATCGCGCTGGCCCGCGAGTCGGGGATCGACATCGGCGCGCTGGAGGAGCGCGGCCGGTCGGGCCGCACCGTGTTGTTCAGCGCCCAGACGCGCCTGTCCGGCATCGATCTGCCGAACGGGTCGAGCGCGCGCAAAGGGGCCGAGTCGGCGATCCTGGCGTGGCTGAAGCACGTCGGGACGCAGCCGTCCAGGGCGGTGGTCGACGAGCTGAAGCGGGCGACGTCCACGATCGCCCGCGCGGGCGGCACGCCGATCGTCGTCGCGGCGAAGCTGGCGGACGAACCCGGGCGAATCCTCGGCGTGATCCATTTCAAGGATGTCGTGAAGCCCGCCGTCGTGGCCCGGATCAGTCAGTTGCACGCCCTGGGCGTGCGCACCGTGATGATCACGGGGGACAACCCGCTGACCGCGAAATCGATCGCGGCCGAAGCCGGGGTGGACGCGTTCGTCGGCGATGCGACCCCCGAGGACAAGCTGGCCCTCGTCAAGCGCGAACAGGCCGATGGGCATTTCGTCGCGATGACCGGGGACGGTACGAACGACGCCCCGGCGCTCGCCCAGGCGGATGTCGGCGTCGCGATGAACTCGGCCACGGCCGCCGCCAAGGAGGCGGCGAACATGATCGTGCTCGACGACGACCCGACGAAGCTCGTCGAAATCGTCGAGACGGGACGGCGCCAGCGGGCCACGCGGGGGGCGCTGACGACGTTCAACATCGCCAACGACATCATCCGCTACTTCGCGATCTTCCCGCCGCTGTTCGTCGCCCAGTTCCCGGGGCTGGACAAGCTGAACATCCTGCGGCTCCACTCGCCCGCGTCGGCGATCCTGTCGACTGTTATCTATAGCGTCGCGGTGATCTTCATCCTGATCCGGCTGGCGCTGGCCGGCGTGCCGTACCGGCTTGTCGACCTGGGCCGCGCGCTCAACCTGAATCTGCTCTACTATGGCGTCGGTGGCGTCATCTTCGCGGCGGTGTGGATCAAGCTGATCGACCTGGTCGTCAGCCTGATCCCCGGATACTGAAAGGACTCCCCACCTCATGAGCGTTCACCTGGGTGGCTCTCTTCGGACGGTGTGGACGGCCGTGCGCGCCATGGTCGTGTTGACGGTGATCCTGGGCATCCTGTACCCGCTCGTGGTGCTCGCGATCGGACGGGTCGCGTTTCCGTCCCAGGCCGGCGGCTCGCTCATCCGCAACGCGAACGGCCAGGTGGTCGGCTCGTCGCTGATCGGCCAGTCGTTCAGCGACGCGGACGGCAACCCGCTGCCGCAGTACTTCCAGCCGCGCCCGTCGGTCGCCGGGGACGGGTACGACGCGACGTCGTCGGGTGCGTCCAACCTGGGGCCGGAGAGCAACGCGCTGTTCGCGGCGATCGAGGAGCGCAAGGCGGCGATCGCCGAGTTCAACGGGGTGGCGGTCGCGGATGTGCCGCCGGACGCGGTGACCGCTTCCGGGTCGGGGCTGGACCCGGACATCAGCGTGGCCTACGCGACCATCCAGATCGACCGGGTAGCGCGGGTGCGCAACCTGTCGCCCGATGTCGTATCGTCCCTTGTCAGCCAGTACACGCGGGGACGCGATCTCGGCTACATCGGCGAGCCGCGCGTGAACGTCGTCGAGTTGAACCTGGCGTTGGACGAGTACCACGGCTAGCCTTGACCGCGTGGTGAACCATGTGAGCAGCGACCCGGTCGCCGATTTCGCCGCCTTCCTGCAGGATTCGCCGACGTCGTACCATGCCGTCGAGGCGATGGCGGCGCGGTTGGACGCGGGGGGTTTCGTCCGGCAGCGCGAGGAGGACGCGTTCGACGGGACGCCCGGCGGGCACTACATCGTGCGGGACGGGGCGCTGATCGCGTACCGGCTGCCGGCGGGGGTGAGCGAACAGACGTGCCTGCGGATCGTCGGCGCCCACACCGACTCGCCGGCCTTCAAGCTGAAGCCCCTCCCGGAGCACCGCCGCGACGGGTACGCGCAGGCGGGCGCCGAGGTGTACGGCGGGCCGCTGCTGAACTCGTGGCTCGACCGCGACCTGGCCGTCGCCGGGCGGGTCGTGCTGCGGGACGGTTCGATGCGGCTCGTCCGGTCGCCCGCCTGGCTGCGAATCCCGCAGCTGGCCGTGCACCTCGACCGGAGCGTGAACGACGCGCTGCACCTCGACCCGCAGGCGCACCTGATGCCGGTGTACGGGCTGGACGGCGGCCCGGCGGTGGCGGACGGCGGGCTGCTCGGCGCCGTGGCGCGGCTGGCGGGGCTCGCCTCGTCCGAGGAGATCGCGGGGCACGATCTGTTCCTCGTCACGACGGAGGCGCCGGCGGTGCTGGGCGTCGCGGGGGAGTTCCTGGCGTCCCGGCGGTTGGACAACCTGTCCAGCGTGTGGGCGGGTCTGACGGCGCTGCTCGCGGTGGAACCGCCGGGCCCCGGTGCGCCGATCCCCGTCCTGGCGTGCTTCGACCACGAGGAGGTCGGGTCGAGTTCGCGGTCGGGGGCGGCGGGGCCGTTCCTGGCATGCGTCGTGGAGAGGATTCTGTTGGCGCTCGGGATCACGGGCGACGACGTGCCGCGGTGCTGGGCGCGGTCGTGGTTCGTGTCGTCCGACACGGGGCACGCCGTGAACCCGAACTATCCCGGCAAGTCCGACCCGGACGAGCGTCCGGTGTTGAACGGCGGGCCGATGCTGAAGGTGAACGCGCGGCACGGATACACCACCGAGGGGCCGGGGGAGTCGATGTGGCGGCGGGCGTGCCAGGCGGTGGACGTGCCGGTGCAGGTGTTCGTGTCGAGCAACGACGTCCCTTGTGGGAGCACCATCGGGCCGTTCGTGGAGGCCCGCCTCGGCGTGCGGACGGTGGACGTCGGCGTGCCGATCCTGTCGATGCACTCCGCGCGGGAGCTGGTGGGGACGGACGATCCGGCGCGGTTCGCCCGGGCGTTCGGGGCGTTCTTCGTCCTGGCGTGAGCCGCCGGGGTCAGTGGACGATGCCGAGGCCGGGGGAAGCGCTGAATTCGGTCGGGGCGGTGCGGGGCCGGGGTGTCGAGTGCAGAACGTCGCATACCTTCCAGGGACCGGCAGCCGTCACCGATAGTGCGGGCCTGCGGCGATCCGGCGCCTCTGCGGCGAACCCGGCGACGTGGCCGGGTACTCCTCCACTGTGCCGGCGAAAGGGCCGTCGTCGGTCGTGCGGCCGGGGTCGGTCGGACGCAGCGGGGCGTCTTTCCTGTCTTCTTTGCCGGAGAAGACGCCCCGCAACGCGAGGACACGGTCCCTCCACTCTGGTTCCAAGATGTCGGACCGTGGATGAGATGAACGGATTCCGCCAGGGCTGGGGCGATCTGTAGCGAAAGTGTCCCTCAACCGGAGCATCCGCAGGTGAGGCCGGCGATCGAGGGACAGT
>WQUE01000245.1 GCA_009785885.1 Actinomycetes bacterium | reverse complement strand
CCCACAGCGGATCACCCAACAGGCCGAGCCAGGCCTCCGCATCGGTCGAGCCGACGCCGCACGCGGTCAAGACGCGGTCGAGCGGGTCGCGATCCGGCGCGCCGACGACATCGGCCACCTGCCGGACGGCCTGCCGCATCGGAGCCCCGGCCTCGACGACCCCGGCCAGCAGGTCGAGCACGAGCGGATACCGTGCCTGCATGTGCACGCGTCGGTGACGCGCCGACGGTGGTTCCAGGTGCGACAAGCCGATCCAGGCGGCGATCCCCGCCGCACCGCCGACACCCAGCCCGAGCGGGCCGCCGAGCAGCGCCCAGCCCGCGCCCGTGCAGCCGCCCAGGGCGAGCAGCCGTACGGCCACGGAGCCCACGTCCAGCGGTTGAGGTGTGACCGGCACGGCGCCACCCGAGTCGCGCCCGCGTGGGAGAGGACCCGCCGGCCGTCCCCGCCCGGACGCGACGCCACCCACGGGCGCCTCGAGCAGCGGCTGGACGCGCGGGCCGCCGGCCAGCGCGAGCACCGCCACGAGGACGGACACCATTCCGGTCACGATCACGGCGGTCATGGGGCCTCCTCGGAGAGTCGTTGGGTCCACACCAGGCCGGCACAGGCCAGACACGCGGCGCCGAGCAGGCACAACTGGCCGACCCACGTGCCGAACAGGAACGCGAGCGGGTTGGCGTCCACGAAATACCCGAGCATCATGCCGACGCCCGGCAGCACGACCATGAGCCGTCCGGTCGCCCGCGCCGAGGACAGCTCGGCCTCCCGGGTGCTTTCATCGTCCGCCTGCGTCCGCACGGTGTCGGCGACCTGTCGCACGACGGCGGCCAGCGGCATGCCGGTCCGCGTACTGAGCTGCCACCCGTCCGCGAGGTCGGCCAACCCGGCGCACCCACCCTCCTGGCCGATGCGCCTCAGCTCGTCGGCCGGATCGCCGCCGATGGCCAGCGCCGACGCCGCCGGGGCGAGCAGCGGGCAGTCGTGGGCGCCGACCTGGATCGCCCGGGAGGGGATCTCGCCGATCTCCAACTGTCCGGCGATCACCCCGCAAGCCCGCACGACCTCGGCCCGGTTGCGCAGCCGTCGTCGCTCGGTGGCGCCGCGCCGCAGCACCCAGACCGCCGTGCCCACGACGACGACCCCCACGCCGACCAGGGCCCAGTCCGTCCGGGGCACGAGCGCCAACGCCACCAGGCCCACGACGAGCACCACGACCGGCACCCGGGGTGCGGCGGTCGCCATGCGCCGGGAGGACCGTTCGGGGGCCAGTCGGTCCGGGCGGCCGACACCCGGCAGCCACGCCCACAGGACCACCAGCCCGGCGAGCCCGGCGAGGACGATCGCCGTCATGACAGCCCCGTCCGTTGTCGCAACTCGTCCAGCCCCGGTCCGGCCTCGAGGTCCGTCCCGTGGGCCGTCACCGCGGGACGCACCCGGACGAAGCCGTCGTCGCCCCGTTGGATGGCGGCGACCTGCTCGACGGTGCGGCGCCCGTCCGGTCCGCGTCGCAGATGGACGACCGCGTGGAGGGCCGAACCGATCTGGGCGTGCGCGGCGTCCCGGCCGAGGCCGCCGAGGGCCGCCAGCGCCTCCAGCCGGGACGGTACGTCGGAGCACGAGTTGGCGTGGACCGTGCCGCAACCGCCCTCGTGCCCGGTGTTCAGGGCCATGAGCAGGTCGGTCAGCTCGGCGCCGCGGACCTCGCCGAGGACCAGCCGGTCCGGCCGCATCCGCAGCGCCTGGCGAACCAGGTCCGTGAGGCTCACCGCGCCGGCGCCCTCCGCGTTTGCGTGTCGGGCTTCGAGACGGACGCAGTGCGGATGGACGGGTGTCAGCTCGCGGGAGTCTTCCACGATGAGGAGCCGCTGGTCAGGCGGCACGAGCGACAGCAGCGAGGCCAGCAGCGTCGTCTTGCCGGTGCCCGTGCCCCCGCTGATGAGGAACGCCGCCTTCGCGGCGACGAGGCCGGCCAGGACGTCGGCCATGGCGGGGCCGATCGAGCCGGAGGAAACCCAGTCCGACAGGGTCATCCCGCCCTTGGCCGGGATGCGCAGCGACAGGCACGTGCCCGGCTCGGCGATCGGGGCGAGCACGGCGTGGAGGCGCGTCCCGTCGGCCAGGCGGGCGTCGACGCAGGGGCTGGCGTCGTCGAGACGTCGTCCGGCCCCGGCGGCCAGCCGGGCGGCGAGGCGGCGCACCTCGGCGTCGTCGGCGAACCGGATCCGGGTGCGCTCCAGGCCGCGGCCCCGGTCGAGAAACACCTGGTCGGGCCCGTTCACGAGCACGTCCGTGACCCCCGGCAGGTGCAGCAGGGCCTCCAGCGGCCCGGCGCCGACGCTGGAGCGGCGCAGGGCGTCGATCGTGGACAGCAGCAGCGCGTCCGAGACGATCAGTCGCTGTTCGCGCAGCGCGGCGGCGACATCGGCGGGCTGCCAGTCCCGTCCGAGGCCGGACAGGTGGGTCCGGATCGCCGAAAGCTGTTGCTCATCCACGGGCGCGTCCTTGGCGTCGGAATGGTGGGGCGGCCCGGCGGAGGCCGTCGGACACGACGGGCCCGGGCGCGGCGGGTGCGAGGGCGAGCGTTGCGTCCAGAAGGTGGTCGAGGCGCCTGGATGTCGCGCCGCGCGCCCGCCCGGGCGGATCGCCGACGTCCGCCTGGCCGGGCAGGGCGCCGTCGTGCGGGAAGACGCCGAGGAGGGACGCCTTCAGCGTGGAGGCCACCAACCCCGGGTCGAGACGCCGTCCGGGCCCGGTGCGGACGACCAGCCGGATCGCGGTGGGATCCGCCCAGGCCAGCCGGGCCTGCGCGGCGAACACCGCCCGGACGTCCGCCCCGACGACCAGGATCGTCGGGGCCGTCCCGGAGGGCACGCGGGCGGCCCCGGACGCCGCGTCGTGCTCGGTGAGCAGGCCCTGGTCGATCACGACCACGTCGAAGCTGCGCCGGGCGGCGGCCAGGACCGCGCGGATCGCCTCGTCGTCGGCGAACCCTCCGGCCGGCGCGTCCTCGCGTTCCGGTGTGGGCCGCACGGCCGCGGCGCCCCGTCCCACCGCGATCATCTCGACCCCGCAGACGCTCGGCAGGTGGCCGCGCAGTTCGGCCAGGTGGCCGCGGGCCGAGGCGAGGTCGCCCCAGCGCCAGCCCGGCTCGTCCTCCGCCCCGAACAGCAGGTCCAGGCCGCCGCCGAAGCGGTCCAGTTCGACGAGGCACGTCGCCAGGCCCCGCCGGGCCGCCCGCACCGCGAGCCCGGCCGCGACGGTGGAAGTGCCGAGCCCCCCGGTTGCGCCCGCCACCTGGATCAGGCGGGCGCGCCCCGTCTCCCGGTCATTCGCCGCCGGGTCGAGCAGGCCGGTGAGCAACCCGGCCTGGCCGGGCAGCACCAGGCCGGCGGCCTGCAGCGGCGTCGACCACGTGAGGACCTGGGCGGCGTCCTGGCCGATGACGTGCACCCCGAGTCGGCGCGGCAGCCCCAGGCTGGCGGTCTGTGGCGCGCAGTCGGCCCCGACGAGCACCGTCGGTGCCGCCAGCCACCATGGGCGGGCCGCCCGGGGGTCGGGGCAGACGCGGACGGTGGCGCCCGTCGCGGCGGCCGAAGCCTGCACCAGGTCGGTCAGGGACGCGTCCGCGCTCACCAGCAAGGTCTCCATACCTACAATCTGGTGATCGCCGGCCGAAATCGCCGCCCCTCGGGCAAGAACTGTGGATAACTTCTCGACCCGGACGAACCTGTGGATAAGTTTCGGCTGTCGGC
>WQUE01000244.1 GCA_009785885.1 Actinomycetes bacterium | reverse complement strand
ACCCCAAGGAAGGCCGAGAGCAGACGAGCTTGCTCGTATGCCGAGGCCGACGCAGGGGTCGCAGGGAGCGTCAGCGACCGAACACCCCACCAGGACGGTTGCGCATTCTCAGGTGGGGCCGCGCCGCGGGCACTCGCACGCGGCGGGTTCCACGATGGAACCATCCGTTCCGACGTACCGCGCCGGAGGCACACGCCGTCCCGAGGCGAGGACATCGGCCAGGGCCGCCAGCACCGGACGCCGATGGGTCGCTCGTCGGGACGGGACGAACGCCTCCATTTCGGGGTTCGTCACAACGTCCAGACCGGCGGCACGCAACGCTTCGGCGGTCGACTCGCCGGGATTGGCGAGGTCGCGACGCTCGGCGGCGTGGCGGAGAGTGTTGGCGTCTTCGGCCAGGTTCATGTCAGTCGGATGGATGCGAACGCCCACCTGGCGCTGGTGCCACTCATGGTTGTCGCCGCACGTCATCACGGTGAAGGCCGGCCAGTTGGACGCGGCGTTCGAGGGCATGTGGCCGCAGTCTCCGCCATGGGACCACCACGTGACGTCGTGGCCGGGCAGATCGATGACCATGCCTTGGGACGCCCAGGCCGCGCGCGTGACGAGGTAGCCGCTTTGCGGCATTGGAGGCTCACCGGCTGTCGCAGGTTCGGACAGCCGACGGACGTAGTCGACCACCCACTCCGCACGAAACTGTGTCACCACCTGGATCTCCTCGCCGAAGACAACCGACCGGATGGTGCCATCGTCGAACCTGATGGACACAAGCGACCGGTCCAGGTTGAAGCGGTCGCCCGGGACGGTTCCGCCGATCGTTCGCACCGGGTCGAGACTCGATAGTTTCTTGAACCGCTCGGGCCTGAGCCGGCACCCGTCCTCCAGCATGGCCCTGGTCAGGCCGGGCAGTGGCAGAAACCCGTGCATCCCCTCGGGGCACCAGGCGGGCGTCCACCCGGGCCAGGTGATCTCCAGGAGATGGCAGGCCAGGCGCGGCGAGACGCTCTCGAAGTCGAACCAGCGCAGCGTCTTGGCACGCAGGTCCATGACGAGGCCGCCCTCGGCCCACCGGTCGTCGAGCCAATGATCGGGGTTGCCCGGGTCGCAGCGTGTCATCGATCTGACGCGCCGCAGGGTTTCCCCGGGACCGTCGAAGAGCAGGTCGAGGGCCAGCCCTTGTGCGCCCCAGTGGTCGTAGTACAGCTCGAGTCCCGAGTCGTCCAGGATGATGAAGTTCGCGCGGCTTCCCATGGATGCCCTTCCGCGTTCGTGGGGTCTGTCGAGACTATCAGTGCCGGGCCGCGCGAGGCGAACGGCACCGAATGCCGCGCCCCCGGCCGGGGCGCGGTGAGACTCCGATAGGATTCCGCGCATGGAAAGTTCATCGCCAACCATGCCTGCGCGTCGCATGGCCGAGGAGACCGCGGCCACCCCGACCTCTCCGCACACGGACGGGCAAGCCCCCCGCGAAACCTCGCCGGTGCATGCGGTCGCAACGGTCCCGGGTGTGCCCATCGCGTCCGTCACGGATCTGGTGAAGGTGTACGGCTCAGGCGACGCGCAGGTGCGGGCGCTCGACGGGCTCAGCGCCGAGTTCGCCGCGGGCACGTTCACCGCGATCATGGGGCCGTCGGGGTCCGGCAAGTCGACGCTGATGCACATGCTCGCCGGGCTGGACACCCCGACCAGCGGCCACGTTCGCTTGGCGGGGACGGCGCTGGAGACCCTCGACGACAACCGGCTCACCGTCCTGCGGCGCGACCAGGTGGGATTCATCTTCCAGTCGTTCAACCTGCTGCCGACGCACACGGCCCGGCAGAACATCGTGCTCCCGCTGGAGCTGGCCGGGCGCAAGCCCGACACGGACGCGTTCGAGGCCCTCGTCGCCTCGCTCGGCCTGACGGGGCGCCTCGACCATCTGCCGAGCCAGCTGTCCGGCGGCGAGCAGCAGCGCGTCGCCGTCGCCCGGGCGCTCATCACGCAGCCGGCCGTCGTCGTCGCCGACGAACCCACCGGAGCCCTCGATTCCCGGACGTCCGCCCGGCTGCTCGGCTACCTGCGGGAGGCGAGCGCGAGCCGCGGCCAGACGATCATCATGGTGACGCACGATCCGCGCGCCGCCGCGTACGCCGCCCGGGCGCTGATCCTGTCCGACGGGCGGATCGTCGACGACATCGACCGTCCGGACGCCGCGGTGGTGCTGGACGCGATGCGGGCGCTCGGCGGGGGTGAGTGAATGCTCCGGGTTGCGCTCCGTGAACTGCGTCACCATCCGGGACGGTACCTCGCGACACTCATCGCCATCGCGATCAGCGTCGGGTTCATGGCCGCCGCGTCCGTCGTCACGTCCACCGAGGCGCGCGCGATGGGCTATCAGATGGGTGTGCCATACTCTCGGGCCGACTACGTGGTCAGGATCGCTCCGGACCCGGCCACGGGTGCCGAACTGCCGGATGACATCGCGGCGCGGGTCACGGCGTGGCTTCAGGCGGTGCCGGGCGTCAGCCTGGTCTGGCCGCTGGGCCAAAGCGGCACACTGCTGGAGAACGGCGACGCCACGAGCTGGGCCGCGGTCTTCGCCGTGCCCCCGTCCGGGCTGAACTGGGCGACCGTCGGCCCGTCCGGCACGCCGCTCAGCGCCGTCGCGCTCGGCGACGACGAGGTCGTGATCACCCCGGGCCTCGCCCGGACCCTGCATGCCGGCATCGGCACGACCGTGACCGTCCCGGCCGGCGCGTCCGCCAATCCGGGGGCGCTGACGCTGCGCGTCGCCGGCGTCACCGCCGACGCGACCACGCGCTACGACCAGAACACGGTGTACGTGTCGCAGGCCGTCCTGGAGAAGGACTTCGGCGGTGGCATGGCATGGGAGTACCTGGTCAAGGCCGGTGCGAGCGTCGGCCCGGCCGACCTGGTGTCGGCGGCGGCCGGCCACAGCGTGCCCGTGAAGGCCGTCACGGGGTCGGCCGCGGCGGACGAGGCGCGCACGAACGCGACACAGGGCGTCAACGTCGCGAAGTACCTCCTGTGGGTCTTCGCCGCGGTCGCCCTCGTGGTCGGCATGATCACCATCGCCAACACGTTCACGATCCTCCTGGTCCAGCGGCGCCGCCAACTGGGTCTGCTGCGGGCCGTCGGTGCGTCCGGCGCGCAGACGCGTCGGTCGGTCTGGCTGGAGGCCCTCGCCGTCGGCCTCGTGGGGGCCTGGCTGGGGATCGGCCTGGCCTACGCCGTCGCGGCCGGCGTCGGTGCGTACACCGGTTCGGTCCACGTCGGCCTGTCCACCCCCTGGCGTGACCTGGGGCTGGCCGTCGTGCTCGGCGTGGCGATCACGGTGCTCGCGGCCGCGCTCCCGGCGCGCCGTGCCACGCGGTTGCCGGTGCTGGACGCGCTGCGCCCGGCCGAGGCGGACGTCGTCGGCGCCCGTCGGTCCTCCGTCGTGCGGGCCGTCGTGTGCGGTCTGCTCGCCGTGGGCGGCCTGGCCCTGTGCGTGATCTCGCTGCGGGGCGGCGGCGCCAATGTGCTCGCGCTCGCACTGGGCGGGGCGATCGCCACGAGCCTCGGGGTGCTGTTCGGGGCGCCGCTGTTCGTCCCGACGTTGCTGCGGGGCGTGAGCGCCCTGGTGGGCCGCGGGGGCGTGACCGGAGCGACAGCCGCGAAGAACATGACCCGCGACCCGGCCCGCTCGTCGGCGACCGCGACCGCGCTGATGCTGGCCGTCGGCCTGATCGTCACGCTGCAGGTGGGGGCCTCGACCGTGCAGACGACCATCACAGACAAGATCGCCTCCAGCTACCCGGTCGGGCTTTGGGTTGCGCAGATGGACTGGAACGTCGGCATCCCGCCGGCGACCCGGGACAAGCTGGCGCACGCGCCAGGTGTCACCGCCTCCGTCACGCTCGACTGCCGCACCGTCATGGAGCAGGCGCCGGGGCAGGGCATGTCGTTCGCCGCGTGCGCCTACGGTCCGGCGATCCTGCAGGTGGCCCCGGGTGCACCCGCGAGCATGCCGGACGACCAGGTGCTCGTCCCGCCAGGGGACCAGCGTTTCATGGAAGGCCCGACGTACGCGGACACCGCCACCCTCGCCCCCTACGGTGCGGACGGCATGCCCACGGCGGCCGCGGTCACGCTGGACGTCCGGGCGTCGAACCTGGTGCGCGACATGCAGGTCGTCCTGGTGAGCCCGGCGACCTTCGCCCGGCTGGACAGCCCCGGTTCACCCGTGATCCAGGCCGTGATGCTGTTCGCCACGAACGACGCCATCGCCGCGATGCGCGGCGTCAACGACGTGATCGGTGACACGGGCGCGCTGATGACCGGGGGCTCGGCGGTGCAGCGTGAGATGATCCAGCAGACCATGCGCATCCTGGTGGACGTGGTCACCGGGCTGCTGGCCGTCGCCGTGGTCATTGCGCTCGTCGGTGTCGGCAACACGCTGACCCTGTCCGTGATCGAGCGCACCCGCGAATCCGCGCTGCTCCGGGCGCTCGGCCTGAAGCGCGGCCAGCTGCGGCTCATGCTGCTGCTCGAGGCACTCATGCTGACCCTCGCCGCCGCCCTCGTCGGCGCCGCGTTCGGGGTGCTCTTCGGGTTCATCGGGGCGCATGCCCTCGCCGGCCAGATGACGGTGGACGCCCAGGTGAACCTGGTGATGCATTACAGCATCACCTGGTGGCAGACCCTCGGGCTGCTGGGTGTGTTGGTCGTCGCCGCCGGCCTGGCTTCCGTGCTGCCGGGCCGCCGCGCCGCCTCCGCAAGCCCGGTGGAGGCGCTGGCCGAGGTGTAGCGGTCGGTGGGCCCGTGCTCGCTAGGATGTTGCAGGAGCGGCAGCCAATGGGGGACGGCCGCTACCCGGCGAGGAGAGGACTTGCGGTCCGATGCATACGACAGTAGGAACGACGGAGGCCGGTTTCGCGGCCCGGCAGATCGGGCCACGGGCGTCCGATCAGGCGGCGATGCTGGCGGGCCTGGGTTACGACAGCCTGGACGCACTCACGGACGCGGCGATCCCGGAGGCGTTGCGCACGACGTCCCCCCTCGAACTGCCTGGGCCGCGGAACGAGGCGGAGGTGTCCGCCACGCTGCGGGAACTCGCCGCGCGGAACAACCCGGGACGCTCGCTGATCGGGCAGGGGTACGCCGGCACGCTCACCCCGGCGGTGATCCGGGCAGGCGTGCTCGGGGATCCCGGCTGGTACACGGCCTACACGCCGTACCAGCCCGAGATCAGCCAGGGACGCCTGGAGGCCCTGCTCGTCTTCCAGACGATGATCTCCGATCTGACGGGCCTGCCCGTCGCGGGTGCCGGACTGCTCGACGAGGCCAGCGCGGTCGCCGAGGCCGTCGCGATGGCGCGGCGCAGCGTGAAGGATGTCACGCGGGCGCGTGTGCTCGTCGACGCCGGCCTGTATCCGGCGAGCCTCGCCGTGCTGCGGACGCGGGCGGGGCGGTTGGGTGTGGAGGTCGTCGTGACGGACCTGGCGCGCGCGGACGTCCTGGACGGCTGCTTCGCGGTGCTCGTCCAGACGCCCACGCGTGACGGACGCCTGGCGGCCACAACCGAACTGGCAGGCATCGCGGAGCGGGCGCACGCCGCCGGGGCGCTCGTGATCGCCGCCGCCGATCCGCTGGCACTCACGCTCGTGGTCCCGCCGGGGGAGTGGGGCGCCGACATCGCCATCGGCTCGACGCAGCGCTTCGGTGTGCCCCTGTTCTACGGCGGCCCGCACGCCGCGTACCTCGCGTGCCGCGACGCCCTCGTGCGTCAGTTGCCCGGCCGTATCGTCGGGGTGTCCGTGGACGCGGACGGCGTCCCGGCGCTGCGGCTCGCCCTTCAGGCCCGTGAGCAGCACATCCGCCGCGAGAAGGCCACGTCGAACATCTGCACCGCGCAGTCGCTCGTCGCCGTGATGGCCGCGATGTACGCCGTGTGGCACGGTCCGGAGGGCCTGCGCGCCATCGCGTCCGGCATCCACGAGCGCGCCTGTGCCCTGGCCGGGGCCTTGCGCGCCGCCGGGTTCGTCCTGCGCCACGAGAGCTTCTTCGACACGGTCTGGGTCGAAGCGCCCGGCCGGGCCACCGCCCTGTGGGACGCCGCGCACGCCGCCGGTCTGCACGTGTTCCTCGACCGGGACGCGATCGGTGTCAGCCTCGGCGAGGACGTGACCGACGCCGACCTGGCCGCGCTGCGCTCGGCCTTCGGGGCGGGGCCGTCCGGCGAACCCTGGGGGACGATGGCGGCGATGCCGCGCACGAGCCCGTACCTGACGCACCCTGTGTTCGGTGCCTACCGCTCGGAGACGGCGATGCGACGCTACCTGCGCACGCTGTCCCGCCGCGACTTCGCCCTCGACCAGGGCATGATCCCGCTCGGGTCGTGCACGATGAAGCTCACCGCCGCGATCGAGCTGGAGGCGCTCGGCTTGCCCGGATTCGCCGGCCTGCATCCGTTCGTGCCCCCGGAGGATGCCGCGGGCTACGCCGAACTGATCGGCACGCTGGAGCGCTGGCTGTGCGTCGTCACCGGCTATGAGGCCGTGAGCTTCCAGCCCAACGCCGGCAGCCAGGGGGAACTGGCCGGGCTGCTGGCCATCCGGGCCTATCACGAGCACCGGGGCGAGGCGGGCCGCGATGTCTGCCTCATCCCCGCGTCGGCCCACGGCACGAACGCCGCGTCGGCCGCGTGCGCCGGCCTCCAGGTGGTGGTCGTGAAGACGGCGCCGGACGGGACCGTCGATCTCGACGACCTCGCGGCACGCTGCGACGAGTACGGCCCCCGCGTCGCCGCCGTGATGGTGACCTACCCCTCGACGCACGGCGTGTTCGAGGAGACGCTGCCCCGCGTCGTCGCGCTGGCGCACGGCGTGGGCGCCCAGGTGTACGTCGACGGCGCGAACCTGAACGCGCTGGCCGGCCTGGTCAAGCCGGGGGAGGCGGGGGCCGACGTCAGCCACCTCAACCTGCACAAGACCTTCGCGATGCCGCACGGCGGCGGCGGTCCCGGCGTCGGCCCGGTGGCCGTGGCGGCGCATCTCGTGCCGTTCCTGCCGACGGACGCGCGTGGCGGCGACGGCGGGATCATGGTCGCCGGGTCCCCGTACGGTTCGGCGGGGTTGTTGCCGATCTCGTACGCCTACATGGCGCTGATGGGCGCCGACGGGGTGCGCCGGGCCAGCCAGGTCGCCGTGCTGAACGCGAACCACATCGCCGCCCGGCTGCACGAGGCGTTCCCGGTGCTGTACACGGGCCGCGGCGGCCTCGTCGCCCACGAGTGCATCCTTGATGTCGCGTCCGTCGTCGCCCCCGTCCACCTGAGTGTCGACGACATCGCGAAGCGCCTCATCGACTACGGCTTCCACGCCCCGACGATGAGCTTCCCCGTCGCCGGGACGCTGATGGTCGAGCCGACCGAGAGCGAGGACAAGGGCGAACTGGACCGCTTCTGCGACGCGATGCTCGCCATCCGCGCCGAGATCGACCAGGTGGCCGGCGGGACGTGGTCCGCCGACGACAACCCGCTGGTGAACGCGCCGCATCCGCTGTCCCGTGTCACGGCGGAGGAGTGGACGCATCCGTACCCGCGGGCACTGGCGGCCCCGGGGGCCTCGACGGGTCTGGTCGCTGGACGCGGCCCGGACAAGTACTGGCCGCCCGTCGCGCGGATCGACAACACGTACGGCGACCGGCACCTGGTTGTGCGGTTGGCCTGAGTTAGGCACATCATTCTTTGGCCGGTGAGCAATCCGGATATGCGGCATTGACGCAATCGGTGCGATTCGGCGTAGGCTGCTGGCCACCAATGAAGGAGTCCGCATGTCCATACCGTCCGATATCGAAATCGCCCACGCCGCAAAGCTGCATCCCATCGAAAAGATAGCGGGTGATCTCGGTCTCCTCGACGAGGAGGTGGAGGCGTACGGTCGCGCGGTGGCGAAAGTGTCGCTGGGTGTCCGGGAACGCCGTAGCCAGGACCCGAAGGCGAAGTATGTCGTTGTCACAGGCATCACGCCGACGCCGCTCGGCGAGGGGAAGACGACGACGGCCGTGGGCCTGGCCCAGGGCCTGGCCAAGCTGGGCAAGCGCACCGTGTTGACGTTGCGACAGCCGTCGATGGGGCCGACGTTCGGGATCAAGGGGGGCGGTGCCGGCGGGGGCTATTCACAGGTGTTGCCGATGGAGAAACTGAACCTCCACCTGACGGGTGACTTCCACGCCATCACCGCCGCCCACAACCTGCTCGCCGCGATGGTCGACAATCACCTCTTCCAAGGCAACACATTGGGCCTGGACCCGCGGCGCATCAGTTGGCGGCGGGTGCTGGACGTGAACGACCGGGCGCTGCGCAACATCGTCATCGGACTCGGCGAGCCGACCGACGGCGTGCCCCGCCAGTCGGGTTTCGACATCACCTCGGCGTCCGAGGTGGGCGTCATCGTCGCGCTGTCCACCTCGCTGGAGGACATGGAGCAGCGCCTGGGACGCATCGTCGTCGGCCAGACCTACGACGGCGCCCCGGTGACCGCGGCGGACCTCCAGGCGGCCGGCGCGATGGCGGTGATCCTGGGCGATGCGCTGCGGCCCAACCTGATGCAGACGACCGAGAACACGCCGGTGCTGATCCACATGGGGCCGTTCGGCAACATCTCGATCGGCAACTCGTCGGTGATCGCCGACCAGGTCGGTCTGCCGTGCGCCGAGTACCTGCTCACCGAGTCGGGCTTCGGCTCGGACATGGGGTTCGAGCGGCTCGTGAACGTGAAGAGCCGGGTCAGCGGCATCGCCCCGTCTGCGGCCGTGATCGTCGTCACCGTGCGCGCCCTGAAGGCGCACTCCGGCAAGTTCCGCATCGTGGCGGGCAAGCCGCTGCCGGACGACCTGCTCGCCGATCATCCGGCCGACGTGCTCGCCGGCGCCGCCAACCTGATGGCGCACATCGGCATCGTCCGCGGTTTCGGGGCGGTGCCCGTCGTCGCCATCAACACGTTCCCGACCGATCACGAGGACGAGTTGGCGGCCATCGAGCAGGTGTGTGCCGAGGCCGGGGTGCGGTGCGCCCGGGGCACCTACGTGGTCGACGGGGGCGCCGGGGCGCTGGCGTTGGGACAGGCGGTCGTCGACGCCTGCGAGGCACCGGCCCAGCCGCTGCGACCGTCCTACGACCTGGCGGCGCCCCTGGCCGACAAGATCGCCGCGGTTGCGACCACGGTGTACGGTGCGGCCGGCGTCGAGTACGCCCCGGCCGCGGCCAAACAGTTGGCCGCGTTCCAGGCGGGCGGACACGGCGGCCTGCCCGTCGTGATCGCCAAGACGCACCTGTCGATCTCCTCCGATCCAGCGCTCAAGGGGGCGCCGACCGGCTGGACCCTGCCCGTCCGCGAGGTCAAGGTCGCCGCGGGGGCCGGCTACGTGTACGCCATCGCCGGCGACATGCGCACCATGCCGGGTCTCGGCAAGCACCCCGCGGCCGAGCACATCGACTTCGACGCGCACGGGGAGATCGTCGGCCTGTCGTGAGGGTGCCTCACGGGACGGCGTGGGCAGCCGGGTCCGGGATCGGCGCGGGACCCGGCTCGTCCTCCGGTGGCTCGAACACGCACCGGCGCTTCATGCATTGGCCGTACTCGTCGGCGTACTTGCACGACTGCAGGTGCGAGCGGCAGTAGTACCAACCGTCGTTCTCGCTGACGAAGGCCCGGCTCATGTCAGAGGCTGCCCGATCTCGGCGAGCATCTGCGTGAACCACGGCTGCGTCACGTCGAACGGCTTGTGGCCCGCGATCCGGGAGAACTCGATGACCCGCATCTCGTCGCCACGCTCCTCGTCCAGCCCGACGACGCCCGACGTGCCGACGAGGGCGGCGTCCACCGCCAGGTCGCACGTCCGCTTGATCAGGTCGAGATCCTCGGCGTTCGAGGCGGCGGACCGGCTGAAGTAGCCCGACTTTTGGATCATCGTCTTCTTCGCTCCGATGCGCGGGGCGAACTGCTTCGCGAACCAGCTTCCCGGATTGATCTTGTCCA
>WQUE01000243.1 GCA_009785885.1 Actinomycetes bacterium | reverse complement strand
TCCCACAAATGTGCTAACGGTCAGCGGGCCATCCCCGCCGACAACTCACGATCTTTGTCGGCGAGGCCCCGCCCCGCACCTACAACCCCATACTGTCTAGAGCAGCTTCGGCCGGGTCCAGGCAGGCAAGACCGTCTCGGGTTCGAGTTCGCCGATCTCGCGGACGTGCGTCGGATCGAGGACGCGCTGCAGGAACACCTGCGTCCGCTCCTCGCGCGGGGCACCGATGACCTGATCGGCGGGCCCCTCCTCGACGATCAGGCCCTCGTCCATGAAGATCACCCGGTCGGCGACGTCGCGGGCGAACGCCATCTCATGCGTGACGACGATCATCGTCATGCCGTCGTCGGCCAACTGCCGCATCACCGAGAGCACGTCGCCCACCAGTTCGGGGTCGAGCGCCGAGGTGGGCTCGTCGAACAGCATCAGCAGCGGGTCCATGGACAGCGCCCGGGCGATCGCGACGCGTTGTTGCTGCCCACCGGACAGCTGCGCCGGGAAGTAGTCCATCCGGTCGTGCAGTCCCACCTTGACGAGGTTCGCCTCCGCGATCTGCTTGGCCTCGGCCTTCGAGCGCTTCAGGACGGCCGTCTGGCCCAGCATGCAGTTCTGCGTCGCGTTCAGGTGCGGGAACAGGTTGAAGCTTTGGAACACCATGCCCATGTGCGCCCGGATCCGGTCGATGTCCACGTCCGGATCGGTCAGCCGTATCCCGTGCACCCACACGTCGCCGCCGGTGGGTTCCTCGAGCATGTTGAGGCAGCGCAGCAGCGTGCTCTTGCCGGACCCGGACGGCCCGATGATGCACACGACCTCCCCCGGGGCGACCTCCAGCGTGATGCCCTTGAGGACCTCCAGGTCGTCGAAACTCTTGTGCAGGTCGACCGTCTTGGCCATCGGCACCGGTGTGGCGACGTTCGTCTGGCTCACTTCGAGCCTCCCTTCGCGGCGGCGGAGGCCTCCATGCGGCGCACCAGGAAGCCGAGCGGGACGGTGATGACCAGGTAGCACAGGCCCGCCATCATCAGCGGCGTCAGGTTCGCGTTGGCGTTCGCCAGGTTGCGTCCGAATTTCGTCAACTCGAACCCCTGGGCCGTCAGACCGAGGATGTAGACGAGCGAGGAGTCCTTCACCAGCGAGATCAGGTCGTTGGTCAGGGGCGGGGTGATGATGCGGAACGCCTGCGGAAGGACGATGCGCCGCGTCGCCATCCCGGCGGGCATGCCGAGGGTCCGGGCCGCCTCGACCTGTCCCTTCGGCACGGCCTGGATGCCGGCACGGATCGTCTCGGACATGTACGCGGCATACACCAGGCCGAGCGCGGCCCACACGGTGCCGTACGGGTCGAGCGGCAGCACGAGCCCGGAGAACGCGAGCGCCAGCATGCTGAAGATCAGCAGCACGACGAGCGCGGGCAGGCCACGGAAGATCTCGATGTACACCGTGGCAACCCACCGGTACGGCCCCACCTGCGACAGCTTCATCAGCGCCAGGACCGTCCCGAGCAGCAACCCGATGACGAACGCCCCCACGCTGTACGCGAGCGTGTTCAAGAAGGCGAGCAGCAGCGCCCGGAACACCACCCCGGCGCCCGTGCCGACGGTCACCGTGTTCGTCAGCGTGGTGACGATCATGTCGCCGCGGAAGAACACAGCCTTGATCTGCGGCCAGTTCGCGCTGAACGCCAAGGCGACCACCGCGGCGGCGAACACGACGTACTGGACCGTCCGCACGATCGCCGTGCGCTTGCGTGGCGACAGGCGCGGCTTGTCCGCGCCCAGAGCGGCCGCGAGGGCCACCGTGGTGGCCGTCGCGCCGGCGGGTTCAAGGCTGCTCATGGTGGTCCGATCGGTCGGATGGGGCCGGGTGGCCCCGGTGATGGTTGCGGTGCCGGGCCTCAGGCGGGCGGCAGGGGGGCGGTGGTCGCCAGCGGGTCGATCCACGTCTTGTAGATGCGAAGGTAGGTCCCGTCGGTGTCCGCCTTGGCGAGGGCATCGTTCACGAGGCCGATGAGGGCCGTGGCATTCGCGTCGTTGCCCTTCGCGGCGAAGCCGTACAGCTCACCCGTCTGGAACTCGGTGGCCACCTGCGTCGTCGGATTGCTCGCGACGAACGAATAGACCACCGCCTTGTCGACGATCGCGGCCTGGGCGCGTCCGGACAGCAGCGAGTTCAGGGCGGTGCCCGCGTCGTCGAACACCATCACGGTGTAGCCGTACTTGTCCTTGTTGGCGTCGGCATAGTCGGCGCCCGTCGTGTCCGTCTGCACGGCCACCGTCTTGCCCGACAGGCCGTCGAGGCCGGTGATGCCCGAGTCGGACTTGACCGCGAGCGCCTGCGTGGCGCTGAAGTACGGGCGCGAGAACGTCACGGCCTGCTTGCGGGCGTCATTGATCGTGATGCCCGAGGCGCCGATGTCGCATTTCTTCGCGGCGAACACGGCGCCTGACGTGATCTGGGAGAACTCGGCCTGGATGACGTTCACCTTCGCGCCGAGGGCGTCGGCGACCACGCCCATCAGGTCCAGATCGAAGCCGACCACCTTGCCCGAGGCGTCCACGTCCTCCAGCGGCGGGAACGGCGGGTTCGTGCACACGGTCAGGGTCCCGGGCGCGACGAGGGTCACCGCCGGGGTGGATCCGGACGTGTTCGTACCCGGGGATGCCGGGTTGCCGGGCTTGGTGCAGCCGGTGAGGGTGAGGGCGGCAGCGGCGATCACCGCGGCGACGGCCAGGTGGCGGTTCATGAGCGAACTCCTCTTGTCGAATGGCGAGAGCTTCCCCTCGCCGGCTCGGGAGCGTGCCGGGCCGTCGGGGCTGTAGCGCTCGCCAGTCTATCGCATACTTATGCGCTTGGCAACATAAGTATGCAAGAGTTCATGCCTTCGGCAGCCCCGCCGAGGTGGCCGCCGGATCGATCCACTTCTGGTAGATCTTCAGGTACGTGCCATCCTGGTTCGCCGTTGTCAGCACCTCGTTCACCAGGTCCATCAGCTTGGCGGCGTTCGCGTCGTCGATCTTGGCGGCGACACCGTAGGTCTCGCCGGTCTGGAACTCGGTCGCCACCTTGACGGACGTCTTGTTGTCGTACACGAATGCGCGCGTGATCGCGTTGTCGACCAGCGAGGCGTCCGCCCGGCCGGACAACAGCGCGTTCAGCGCCGTGCCGCCGTCGTCGAACATCACGACGTTGTAGCCGTACTTGTCCTTGTTCGCGTCGGCGTAGTCGGCGCCGGTCGTGTCGGACTGGACGGACAGGTTCTTTCCCTTGAGGTCGGCGAGGCCGTTGATGCCCGAGTTGAGGCCGACCCCCAGCGCCTGCGTCGCCTCGAAGTAGGGGATCGAGAACAGCACGGCCTGCTTGCGGGCGTCGGTGATCGAGATGGACGACCAGCCGAGGTCGCACTTCTTGGCCGCGAAGTTGGCCCCGCTCCAGATCTGGGCGAAGACCGACTGGATGACCGAGAGCTTCACACCCAGCCGGTCGGCGACCAGCCGGGCGAAGTCGATGTCGAAGCCGACGACATCGCCGTTCGTGTCGGCGTACTCCATCGGCTTGTAGGGGACGTCGACGCAGATGGTCAACGAGCCGGGACTGACCAACGTGATGCCGCTGGTGGTGGTCGAGGACGGGGCGGGGGACGACGACGGCGAGCAGCCGGCCAGCACGAGGCCGGCGACGGCCAGGGCGACGGTCAGGCGAAGCGGGTGGCGATTCATGAAGGGCCTCCTCGGACGGATACGGCACGAAGACTTGTTGTCTGTTGGGAGACAAGTCTGCCTCAGACAACAAGATGTTGCGCACTTGCCCACGATGAGAGCATGCCGGGCGCGCTGCGCTGACGGCGCAACCGTTCCGCGGCGGCCCGTGCCCTACGATGGAGCCATGTCAGGCATGCCGCTGGAGTCCCGGTTCACGCACAGTCCCGCCGCGCCCGTGACGGACGACGTCCGTGACGAGATCGGAAGCCTTCTGAACCAGGCGTATGCACAGGGCGCGGTCGATGACGTGGACTACCAGCACCTGCTTGATTCCGTGTACGCCGCGAAGACCAACGCCGACCTCGTCCCCGTGACGCGCGCGCTGCCGCCCGCCCTCGCCGCGACCCAGCCGGCACTCGGCGGGGACAACTACGGACCGCCCGGCGAACTCGCGCCCCTGAACACCGCGGTGGAGGCACGTGCGGCGGCCGGACGGATGATGGCGCAGCAGGGACGGGTCCTCCTGGTGGGGGCCATCGGCGTGGTCGTCGTGCTCGTCATCCTCGCGTTCATCCTGCTGTAGGGGCCTGCGACACCCGGATTTGAGCGCGCCCACCAGGTGCGACTACCATAGATGAGCGGCTTTGTGCCGCCGCTTCGGCGCGTCCGCGTCGGGGTGAGATAGGCGTCGGGGGCGTCCACCTCTGGCGGCGACACCGGGAGTGCGGTCGCACCACCTGGTGAGGGTCAGGAGCTGGATGGCGAAGAAAGAGGGCGTCCTCGAACTCGAGGGTGCGGTGATCGAAGCCCTGCCGAACGCGATGTTCCGCGTGGAGCTGGACAACGGCCACCGTGTCTTGGCGACGATCAGCGGGAAGATGCGGCAGCACTACATCCGCATCCTTCCGCAGGACCGCGTCGTCGTGGAACTGTCCTCGTACGACCTGACCCGCGGCCGCATCGTCTACCGACATAAGTGAGCCGTCCGCGGTCCACACGCGTGGTCGATCCGACCGGGGTGTTCGCACCTCGCCGGCCGGCCACCACAACACAAGGAGACACTCAGCATGAAGGTTCAGCCGAGCGTCAAGAAGATCTGCGACCACTGCAAGGTGATTCGTCGCCGGGGCGTCGTGCGGGTGATCTGCACGAACCCGCGGCACAAGCAGCGCCAGGGGTAGTCCCGGATCCGCCTTCTTGACAAATGCATACCCTCCAGCCGTCAGGCTGGGAGTGACAACTCGCCACAGGTTGCGTCCTGCGGCGACACATAGCGGGGGACGAGCGCATGGCGTCGTCCCCGTCACGAACAACGTGAGTGCAAGGCCGGGCCCGCGACAGCGCGGGCATCCCGGCCAACCACCCCCGGACGAAGGCCGGGGCCCGCCCCCACTGCGGGGGACCAACGGGAACGCCTCACGCCCACACCTTCGCGCGCCGCATCCCGTCGGAACGACGAACGGCGTGACACCACGGAAAGGTAGACCGCCACATGGCACGCCTGGAAGGCGTCGATCTCCCGCGCGACAAGCGCCTGGAGGTCGCATTGACATACATCTTCGGCATCGGGAAGACCCGTGCCGCGAAGACCCTGGAAGCCACTGGCGTCAGTGGCGACATCCGCGTCAAGGACCTGACCGACGAGCAGTTGGTCAAGCTGCGTGACTTCATCGACGCGAACTATGAGGTCGAGGGCGATCTGCGCCGCGAGGTGCAGGCGGACATCCGCCGGAAGATCGAGATCGGCACCTATCAGGGCCGCCGCCACCGCGCCGGGCTGCCCGTGCGGGGTCAAAGGACCCGCACGAACGCCCGTACCCGCAAGGGCAAGAAGAAGGCCGTGGCCGGCAAGAAGAAGGCCCGCTGACGCGTCCGCGCAGCATCCACCACTGACGAGATTCCAGGAGAGAACAGAAACTTATGGCTACTGCAGGCCGCAAAGCCGCCGCCGCCAAGACCAAGGTGCGGCGCAAGGAGAAGAAGAATGTGGTCGCCGGTCAGGCCCACATCAAGAGCACCTTCAACAACACGATCATCGCCATCACGGACCCTACGGGTGCCGTGATCTCGTGGGCTTCGGCCGGCACGGTCGGGTTCAAGGGTTCGCGCAAGTCCACCCCGTTCGCCGCGCAGATGGCCGCCGAGGCCGCCGGGCGCCGGGCGATGGACCATGGCATGAAGCGTGTGGACGTGTTCGTCAAGGGCCCGGGCTCCGGGCGTGAGACGGCGATCCGCTCGCTGGGCGCGGTCGGCCTGGAGGTCGGCGCGATCAGCGACATCACGCCCATGCCGCACAACGGCTGCCGTCCTCCGAAGCGGCGCCGCGTCTAGCCCATCGAACCCTGGGCCGCCCGGCCGGCGGCGCGCGTGCGTCCTCACGACGAGGGCACGAGGCGCTGCGGGGCGCGCGGCCACCGAGAAAGGAAAGTGCGAACACCATGGCCCGCTACACCGGACCCATCACGAAGAAGTCCCGCCGCCTCGGCACCGATCTGGTGGGCAACGACAAGGCTTTCGAGCGCCGCTCCTACCCGCCGGGCATGCATGGCCGCGGCCGGACGAAGGACTCGGAGTACCTGAACCAGCTGCGGGAGAAGCAGAAGGCCCGCTACGCCTACGGCGTGCTGGAGAAGCAGTTCCACAACTACTACGAGGAGGCCACGCGGCTGTCCGGCAAGACGGGCGACCGTCTGCTGCAGCTGCTCGAGACGCGTCTCGACAACGTGGTCTACCGTGCCGGATTCGCCGCGACGCGCCGCCAGGCGCGCCAGTTGGTGAACCACGGCCATTTCCTGGTCAACGGCAAGAAGGTCAACATCCCGAGCTACCGCGTCGCGCCGCTCGACATCATCGACGTGAAGCCGAAGTCCGTCGATCTGACGCCGTTCGTGATCGCCCGTGAGGTGCACGGGCAGCGCGACGTGCCCGGCTGGCTGACGGTGCGCACCGGCAAGATGCGTATCCTGGTCCACCAGTGGCCCGTCCGGGAGCAGATCGTCATCGACGTCAACGAGCAGGCGATCGTCGAGTTGTATTCGAAGTGAGCCGGGGCGGGATGGGCCCGCCTCCGGTATTGAGCGCAGCCGTCAAATAGCGGGCGGCCTGCGGAAAGGACACCACCATGCTCATCGCACAACGTCCGACCCTGGTCGAGGAAGTGGTCGCCGACTACCGATCCCGGTTCGTCATCGAGCCGTTGGAGCCCGGTTTCGGCTACACCATGGGCAATTCGCTGCGCCGCACGCTCCTGTCGAGCATCCCCGGCGCTGCCGTCACGTCCATCAAGATCCAGGGCGTGCAGCACGAGTTCAGCACGATCGCCGGTGTCGTCGAGGACGTCACCGAGATGATCCTCAACCTGAAGGGCCTCGTGCTCGGCAGCGACGAGGACCAGCCGGTCGAGATGTACCTGCGCAAGGCCGGCGCCGGCCCCGTGACCGCCGCCGACATCCAGGCGCCGACCGGGGTGACGATCTACAACCCCGACCTGTACATCGCGACGCTGACCGACGCGGGCCAGATCGAGATGGAGTTGACGGTCGAACGTGGCCGTGGCTACGTCTCCGCGTCCCAGAACGACAATCCGGACGCCGAGATCGGCCGCATCCCGGTCGATTCGATCTACTCGCCGGTGCTGAAGGTGAGCTACAAGGTCGAGGCGACGCGCGTGGAGACGCGTACCGACTTCGACCGCCTCGTGATCGACGTGGAGACGAAGCCCGCGGTGTCGCCTCGTGACGCGATGGCCTCGGCCGGGCGCACGCTGGTCGAGTTGTTCGGGCTCGCCCGCGAGCTGAACGTCAACGCCGAGGGCATCGAGATCGGTCTGTCGCCCATCGACGAGCAGTTGGCCGCCGACATGGCGTTGCCGATCGAGAAGCTGAACCTGACGGTACGCAGCTACAACTGCCTGAAGCGTGAGGGCATCCACACGATCGGCGAACTGGTGTCCCGCTCCGAGCAGGACCTGCTGGAGATCCGCAACTTCGGCAGCAAGTCCATCGACGAGGTCAAGGCCAAGCTGGTCGAACTCGGCATGGGTCTGAAGGACGACGACGCACTGGGCTTCGACCCGATCGCCGCGGCCGACGAGTTCGGCGACCTGGGCGGCTACAACGATTTCGCCGAGGACGAGCAGTACTGATCCGCAAGAGTCCGGGGCGCCTCGCCCCGGCGACACACACGATAGTTTTGGAGTATCGACATGCCGAAGCCAACCAAGGGGCCCCGCATCGGGGGCAGCCCGGCCCACCAGCGGATCATCCTGGCCAACCTGGCCAGCCAGCTGTTCGAGCACGGCCGGATCATCACGACGGAGACCCGCGCGAAGCGGGTCCAGCCGCTGGCCGAACACCTGATCACGAAGGCCAAGCGGGGTGACATCGCCGCCCGCCGCATCGTGGCGAAGACCATCACGAGCCGGGACGTCCTGCACACGCTGTTCACGGACATCGCCCCGAAGCTGGCCGGCCGCGACGGCGGCTACACCCGGGTCACGAAGCTCGGCATCCGCAAGGGTGACGGCGCGCCGATCGCCCAGATCGAGATCATTGAGGAGGCCGTGGTGAAGAAGGCCAAGGCGTCCAAGAAGGCCGCTCCGGTGGCCGAGCCCGTCACGACGGCCGTCGATGTCGATGACGCCCTCGCGCAGGCCGAAGCGGCCGCGGGTGAGATCGAGGCCGATGACGTGGCGGACGTCGAGGACGTCACCGAGGCCGTCGAGGAAGCCGCGGACGTCGACGACGCCGCAGCCGAGGATGCCGTGGCGGAGGCCGCCCCGGCCGACAAGGCCTGATCGGGTCGCCTGACGCATCGGCAGGATGCCGGGGCCTTGGCGCCGGTACGATGAGTTCCCATGAGCCGCGCGCCCCGCACCGTCGTCCTGCTGGCCGGGCCGTCGGGTAGCGGCAAGTCGCGGCTGGCCCGGCTGTCCGGCCTGCCGTCCCTACGGTTGGACGACTTCTACCGCGACGAGGACGCTCCCGGCCTGCCCCGGCTGGCGTCCGGCGTGGTCGATTGGGACGATCCGGCGACGTGGGACGACCACGCGGCGGCGACCGCCCTCGTCCAGGTGGCCCGTCGGGGCGTCGTCACGACACCGGCGTACGACATTTCGGCGAGCCGGAGCACCGGGACACGGACGACGGATCTCGGGGACGCACCCGCCGTGATCGCCGAGGGCATCTTCGCCACGCAACTGGCCGGGCTGGGCGCGGGCGAGGAGGACGCCGACGTGCCCGTCTGGTCGATCTGGCTCGACCGGCCGCGGCTGGCCAACTGGTGGCGGCGCCTGCGCCGTGATCTGCATGACCACCGTAAGCCGGTGCCGGTTCTGCTGTCCCGTGGCGTCCTGCTGTGCCGGCGCGAGCCGGGGTTGCGGGCCGCGGCTCTGGCCCGCGGGTTCACCCCGATGACCATGGCCGAGGCGCTGGCCCGGCTGGAATCGCTGGGCGGCCAGGCATCGCCCCCGGCCAGCGTGGCCGGGGGCTAGCGAGGACCATCACCCCCGGGTGGCCGTGATCGTGTACCCGCAGTTGAGCTGGCTCGTGTAGGCACTCACGCGCAGGTAGTACGTCTGGCCCGCGGTCAACGTCGCACTCAGCTGGAACTGGAGATTCGACGGATTGTCCACATCGTTGTTGTAGGCGATCCGCGTGGTTCCATCCGCCGCATACAAGAACCCCACCGGATCTCGCACCCCGTCGGGTGCCCCCCCCGACGATGTGAACGTCCAGGTTCCCGACACGGACGGGGTGATCCTGAACCAATCCACATCCTCCAGCATTTCGAGCCGCCCGCTCATCGGCTTCGTCAGATCGGGCCACGCACACGCGGTCGTCGGGGTGTTCCCGCAATCGTCGACCAATCCGCCCGGCGGGGTGGCCGTTATCGTGTACCCACCCGTCTGACCGCCGTACCCGGACACCATGATCTTGTACGGCTGCGTGGCCATCAGGTTCGCGCTCACCCGGAACTGCAGATCCGACGGGTAATTGGCGTCGTCGTTGTACCCGAGCTGAGTCGTCCCATCCCCCGTCAACACCCAGGCCCGCGGATCCGGCAACGCGCCGCTCGCCGGAGCCGACGATGTGAACACCCAGGTGCCCGACGCCGGCGCCGTGAAGATGAACCACTGCACATCGCCGGGCGCGTCGATACTCCCCATGATCGGGGTGTTCAGCGTCAACCACGAGCACAGCGTCAGCGACGTCCTCCCGCAGTCATGGAGCGTCCCCGGTTGGCCGGCCTGGCTTCCTTTGATGGTGCTGGTCAGGCCTCCACCGGTGAACGTGACCGACACGTCCCGTGCCGTCGTACCCGGATTCGGTGCGGCGGTCA
>WQUE01000242.1 GCA_009785885.1 Actinomycetes bacterium | reverse complement strand
GATCCTCGTCACCGGCAGCGGGTCCAGCCCCGTGCTGCGCGCCCTCGGGCTGTCGCCGGTGGGGACGTGCCTGCTCGCGAACGACCCCGGGCGCTATGCCCCCGGGGCTGGGCCAGCCCAGTGCGCCGCGCTCGCCGGCATGGTGTGGAGCCCGGGCGTCGCGACCGGCGCCTGGTGGCAGGTGCTGACCAGCGCGTTCACCCACGTCCAGGTGTGGCACATCGGCTTCAACATGGTGGCGCTGGCGATGCTCGGCCCGACGATGGAGCGGGCCATCGGGCGGGCGCGATTCCTCGCGCTGTACGCCACTGCCGCGCTCACCGGTGCGGCCGCGGTGATGTGGTTCTCCGGCACGGGGGGGATGACGTACGGCGCCTCGGGGGCGGTGTTCGGCCTGATGGGGGCGCTGTTGATCGTCGCGTGGCGCCGCCACGGCGACGTCCGGGGCGTCGCGGTCTGGCTCGGGCTGAACGTGGTGTTCACGTTCCTGAACAGCGGCGTGTCGTGGCAGGGGCACCTCGGCGGCCTCGCGGGCGGCCTGATCGTCGGGGCGCTGTTCGCGTTCCCGTCTGCCCGGCAGCGGACGGCCGCCTGGGTCGGCGTCGCCGGCGTGGCCGTCCTGGCGGTGGGCCTCATCGTGGTCCGGGCGCTCAGTCTCGCCGGGTGACGAAGCACCCGGATCACCGCGAGACGCCCGTGTCGCAGGCTTCTAGTGGACTCGCTGCACGGTTGGGGTCCGACTACGCACCCTAACCGTGCAGCGATGCGCGCACGAGCCATGGGCGACGGCCCGATCGGGGGACATCGCGGGAGATTCTCCCCTACGCCGGGTGCGTGCCGGCCGAGCGCAGGCGCTGGCACGCCTCGACGACGCGCGCGGCGATGCCGGCCTCGGCCAGCTTGCCCCACGCGCGCGGGTCGTACTGCTTCTTGTTGCCGATGTCGCCGTCGACCTTCAGAACGCCATCGTAGCTCTTGAACATGAAGTCCGCGACGGGGCGGGTGAAGGCGTACTGCGTGTCGGTGTCGACGTTCATCTTCACGACGCCGTAGTCGACCGCGTCCGAGATCTCCTGGGCGCTGGAGCCCGAGCCGCCGTGGAACACGAGGTCGAACGGGGCGGGCTTGCCGTACTTCGCGCCGACCGCGTCCTGGATCTCCTTCAGCACGGACGGACGCAGGATGACGTGACCGGGCTTGTAGACGCCGTGGACGTTGCCGAACGTCAGCGCGGTGAGGTAGCGGCCCTTCTCGCCGAGCCCGAGCGCCTCGGCCGTCGCCATGCCGTCCGCGACGGTGGTGTAGAGCTTCTCGTTGATCTCGCCGACGACGCCATCCTCCTCGCCGCCGACGACGCCGATCTCGACCTCCAGGATGATGTGGGCCTTCGCCGCGGCGGCGAGCAGCTCCTGCGCGATCTGCAGGTTCTCGGCCAGCGGCACGGCCGAGCCGTCCCACATGTGCGAACCGAAGAGCGGGTCCTTGCCCTTGTCGACACGCGCCTGGCTGATCGCCAGCAGTGGCCGGACGTAGCCGTCGAGCTTGCCCTTGGGGCAGTGGTCGGTGTGCAGCGCGATGTTCACGGGGTACTTCGCCGCGACGACGTGCGCGTACTCGGCGAGCGCGACCGCGCCGGTGACCATGTCCTTCACCTTCTGGCCCGACAGGTACTCGGCCCCGCCGGTGGAGATCTGCACGATGCCGTCGCTGCCGGCGTCGGCGAAGCCCTGGAGCACGCCGTTCAGCGTCTGCGAGCTGGTGACGTTGATGGCCGGATAGGCGAAGTGACCGGCCTTCGCGGACGCGATCATCTGGGCGTAGACCTCGGGAGTGGCAATGGGCATGGCAGGAGTCCTCTTCTGGTGCGGTCGTGGCGGTGCGCCGCAGGGGGCCTGCGCGCGTGACTAGCCTAGTCGTCCCGCTTGGTCCGCGTGGCCGGACGCCGGCGATTGACGGCAGCCGAGTACGCCCGCGCCTGGGCGGCGACAGGGGCCGCCGCCGCTCTCCGGTCGCCCGCTCGGAGTTGACTTCCTACCGCTGACGTGCCGTTTCGGGGCCGTCTGCTGGTGTCACGTCAACTCCGAACGTCCGAACATGGGGCTGGGAGTCCCGTCCCGGCGCGCGCTGAGCTCCGGGGGCGTCGCCCCACGTACGTCGAGGGCGGGTACGCTGGCGAAGCGCCCGTGAAGCGAAAGGATCGCCATGGCCTACGACCATCTGCTCGACCGGTTCCTGTCCTACGTGAAGGTGAACACGCGCTCCGATCCCCACAGCACGACGCGGCCGTCGACGCCGTCCCAGGTCGCGTTTGCCCACCGGCTCGCCGACGAGATGCGGGCGCTCGGCGTGCGCGACGTGCACTACCTGGAGAGCAACGGCTACGTGGTCGGCACGATCCCCGCGACGACGGACGACGCCGTTCCTCGTATCGGTTTCATCGCCCACATGGACACCGCCGACTTCAACGCCGAGGGCATCAGCCCCCAGGTGATCGACCACTACGATGGCGGCGTGATTCACCTCGGGACAAGCGGATACGTCCTTGATCCGGCGGTGTTCCCGCACCTGGCCCGCTACGTCGGCGACACGCTCGTGACGACGGACGGCACAACGCTGCTCGGCGCGGACGACAAGGCGGGGCTGGCCGCGATCATGACCGCCGCCGAGTGGTGGTTGGCCCACCCCGAGGAAGCCCACGGCGAGATCCGGATCGGCTTTGGCCCCGATGAGGAGATCGGCACGGGCGCCGATGCGTTCGATGTCGAGGACTTCGACGTCGACTTTGCCTACACCGTCGATGGCGGGCCGCTGGGCGAGCTGTCGTACGAGACGTTCTCCGCCGCCGCGGCCGAGGTCCGCGTGCAGGGCCGGGCCGTCCATCCGGGCACGGCCAAGGGCCAGATGGTGAACGCGATCCAGGTGCTGATCGACTTCCACACCGCCCTGCCGGAGCATGATCGTCCGGAGCTGACCGAGGGCCGCGAGGGCTTCTTCCATGTCCATCACCTGGAGGGCACGACGGAGGCGGCGAGCGCGAGCTACATCATCCGCGACCACGACGACACCCTGTTCGCGCAGCGCAAGCAGACGATCCTCGATATCGCCAAGCGACTCAACGCCGCGTTCGACGAGCCCCGCGTCACCGTGACGCTGCACGACCAGTACGTCAACATGGCCCGGGTGATCACGGAGCATTGGCACGTCGTCGAGCTGGCCAAAGCGGCGATGGAGAGCCTCGGCATCACGCCGGTGATCGAGCCGGTCCGTGGCGGCACGGACGGCTCGAAGATCTCCCTGGCGGGTCTGCCGACGCCGAACCTGTTCTCCGGACAGGAGAACGCCCACGGCCGCTTCGAGTACGTCTCGCTCCAGTCGATGGAGCGCGCCGTCGACCTGATCCGCGAGATCGCGCGCCTGAACGCCACCTAGACCAGCCGGGCCAGCAACTCCTCGGTGTCGCCGGGGAGGAGATCGAGGACGGGGATCTCGGGCATCGTGTAGACGCCGGGGCGCTGTTTGAGTCCGGCGCGGGCGCAGGACACCATGATCTGGGCCGTCAGGGCGGGGTTGTTGATCGTCATGCCGAACTCGAACAGCTGGTTGTCCGTCGTGCCCGAGACGCCCTTGCGGGTGAGGCTGACGCCGTGCCCCGCGTCGCGGATCGCCTCGATCGACGGGACCGGGACGACGTGCGTCTCATCGTGGGCGAAGTACGGGTCGGCCTGGATCGCGCGGCTGACCGCGTCGAGTTCGGCGTCCGGTTCCA
>WQUE01000241.1 GCA_009785885.1 Actinomycetes bacterium | reverse complement strand
GTCGATCCCGAGGAGGCGATGGCTGCATGAACTGGGCCCAGACTTTCCGCACGGCGTTCTCGGCGATCGTCGGCCACCGCCTGCGCTCGATCCTCACCGTGCTAGGCATCCTCATCGGCATCGCCTCCGTGGCGCTGTCGGTGGGACTGGCGCAGGGGACGGCGAGCGAGGTCCAGAAGCAGATCACCTCGCTCGGCACCAACGTCCTGACCATCAGCGCGGGTAGCGCCTCGTCCGGCGGAGTTCGCGGCGGCGCCGGCTCGGCTCGCACGCTGACCACCGGCGACGCGACGGCCTTGACCGACAGGGACGTCGCCCCCGACATCGCCGCGGTCGCCCCCGTCATGCAAAGCTCGTCGGTCCTGTCCGAGGGATCCGCCAACTGGACCACGACAGTCATCGGCACGACGGACAAGTGGACCGATGTGCGCGCACGCACCCTGGAGGCCGGGCGGTTCCTCACTCCCGACGACGTCACCCAGGCCAGCCCCGTGATCGTCCTGGGCCCGGACACGGCGGCCGAACTGTTCGGCAACGCCAACCGGGCGCTCAACCAGACTGTGACGATCGGCTCGGACCAGTACACGGTCGTCGGCATCCTTGCCCCGACCGGATCGTCCGGGATGGGCCAAAGCAACGATGACACGGCCGTGATGCCCTGGACGACGATGTCGGCCCGGATCAGCGGGGGCGCGACGTCGGTGTCTTCGATCCTCGTCTCCGCCACCAGTTCGTCCACGATGAACCTGGCCTACCAGGAGGCGAATGCCACGCTGCTGGCCCGACACCGCCTGGCGGCCGACGCGGCGGACTTCACGATCCAGTCGCAGGAGGCCCTGACCAGCGCGATGGGATCGATCACCAACACGCTGACGATGCTGCTCGGTGGCCTGGCCGGCATCTCCTTGCTGGTGGGCGGCATCGGTGTGATGAACATCATGCTGGTGAGCGTCAGCGAGCGCGTCCGCGAGATCGGCCTGCGGAAGGCGCTCGGCGCTCCGGCGAGCACGATCCGGGCCCAGTTCCTGTGCGAGGCCGCGCTGCTCGCCCTGGTGGGCGGCGCGCTCGGCATGGGCGTGGCCTATCTCGGCGCCTGGCTGATCCCATCCATCGCCGCCAAGTTCACGACGACGTCGGTGACCATGATCATGCGCCCGACGGTGTCGGCGCTGGCCCTGGCCGTCTCGGCGGCGGTGGGCATGGTCGCCGGTGTCTACCCGGCCAGCCGCGCAGCGCGCCTGGCACCGATCGACGCCCTGCGGGCGGAGTGAAAGGAACCTACCCATGAGTGACACGCACATCAGTGGGACGACCGGCCTCGCCGCGCGCCCTGCCGGCTACCCGATGAACGACGAGAGGCCGCGCCGGTCGTGGCGGTGGGCGGTGGGGACCGTCGTGGTCCTCGTCGCGGTGCTGGCCCTATCGTTCAGCCGGCTGACCGCGAACGCCACGACCGCGCCTCGCTACACCACCGCCGAAGCGGGCACGGGCGACGTGACGCAGGTGCTGTCGCTCAGCGGTCCGGTCAACAAGTCGAACGAGGTCTCCGTCAGCTTCCCGGCGGCGGGCACCGCCACCTCGGTGGACGTCGGCCTCGGAGACCACGTGACACAGGGCGAGCCCCTCGCGACGATGGACACGACCGACCTGCAGCACACGGTCGACTCCGCGCAGGCCGCGTACGACCAGGCGGTGCTGTCGCTCGAGAATCTGCAGACCGCGGCCGATGATGCCACCAGCGCGTCTCCGGGCGCGTCCATGGCCGGATCGGAGGACAGGTCCACGGCCGGATCGGAACCCACGTCGCCCGAGGTCACGCCGACCCCGGCACCGACTGATGGAACTCACGGAGCAGGCGAGGACACGATCGCCCCGCTGAAGACTGCGGTCTCCACGGCCCTGCAAGCCGCCGATGACGCCCGGAAGAAGGTCCTGGCGGCGACGACCGCCGAGCAGTCCGCGTGCGCGGCTGCGCTCTCCGCTCCCGGCGACACCGCTGCCCAGACGACGCCGACCGCCGATGCGACACTGACCGCCCTGCGCTTCACGACGAGCCAGGACGTCCCCTCGCCGACGGACGCGCCGACCAGCGGACCCACTCCGACCGACACTCCAACGGACACGCCCACCGACGTCGCGACAGATACACCGACCGAAACACCGACCAGCGGACCCACTCCGACCGACACGCCGACGGATACTTCAACGGACACGCCCACCGACGCGCCCAGCGACACGTCTACGGACAGCCCCACCTCGACGCCCACCGACACGCCGACCAGCGAACCCACTCCGACGGACACGCCCACCGACGCGCCCTCGGACACACCCACCGACACGCCGACGGACACGCCCACGGACACGCCGACGCAGACACCGACCTCCACCCTGCCCACGGTGGACGCGCTCCGTGCCTGCCTGAACGCCCTGACCGCTCTCCAGGATGCCCAGGCGGCCCAGACCACGGCCGCGCAGAATCTGGCGCAGGCCAACTCGGCCCTCTCCCAGGCGTTGCTTACCACGCCGCAGACCTGCTCGGTCAGCTCATCCACGACCACCACGTCGTCGACATCGAAGCAGTCCATGCCCGCCACGATCCCGACCAGCGCCGCGGTCAACGTCGCGGGCTCCGCCGGTGGCGGAGGATCGAGCACGCGTGTCGTCACCCAGACGCAACTCCAGGACGCGAAGAACGCCGTCACCGCGGCGGAGGCCGCGTTGACGCTCGCGCGGTCGAACCTGGCGGAGGCCACCCTGGTGTCGCCCATCGACGGCGTCATCGCGTCGCTGGGGTTCGCCGCCGGAGATCACGTGTCGACGGACACCTCCATCACCGTTCTCGGCGACGGAGCGATCACGGTGAACCTCACCGTGCCGGCCGCGAGCATTCGTCTCGTTGAGGCCGGTCAGCCGGCCACGATCACCCAACCCGGTGTCGGCACCGTGCCGGGCCGTGTCACGTCCGTAGGGCTCCTGCCGGGCACCAACGGCTTCGCCGTCACGGTGGCCAGCGACGACCCGCGAGTCAACCAGTTCCTGGGCGGCGTTGCCGCCTCGGTCGATATCACGGTCTTGACAAGCAATAACGCCGTCGTCGTGCCGCTGTCAGCGGTCGCTCTGGACGACTCCGGGCCGGGCAAGGGTACCGTCGATGTGCTGCAACCGGATGGTACGGCGACGCCCACCCCGGTGACGCTCGGAGCGCTCGGCGATACACAGGCGGCGGTACTGACGGGGTTGAAGCCCGGCCAGACGGTCGTCGTCGCCGATGCCCAAACGCCCATCCCGACCGGCACCCACACCAGCCACGGGAATGGGCCGATCATCGGTGGGTCCGTGCGGGCGTCAGGATAGGTGTCCCGCCCCGCGGATATCGGCGACCCAGGTCCACTCCGCTGACCGGCACTGGTCCGAGGACCGGGGCTCCCCATCGTGGGGGCCCCGGTTCCGACAGACCGCAGTGGGGCGTGCCGAGTCCGCGTCCGCTCGTCAGCCCACGGTTTCGGCAACCCATGCCATCGGTCGCTCCCCCGAGTCGGCGTTGCCCGACACCCACCATGTGCCGCCGGCCAGACACGTGCTCCCCGGCACCGCCGATGCGACCCGATCGGTCGTCACCGACGTCCGGCCGAACGGGACGGCGTCAACCCGTATCGCCTTGTCGCACCGGCGCCGTCCGGACGACCCTCGCCGCGATGACCGCCGGCGGCGGCCGCTCCACCGAGAAGGACCTCTACGGCGACCCCGGCGGCTACCAGACGATACTCAGC
>WQUE01000240.1 GCA_009785885.1 Actinomycetes bacterium | reverse complement strand
TGCCGACCTATCCGACGCTGTTGGCGGCGGTGCAGATGGACGACACGGGCTCCACGCAGATCGGCAAGTACATCTTCAACCATCCGTTCTTCGTCCCGGGTGTCGCGACCATCGCCCTTGCGGTGGTGCTCGGCTTCGGGCTGGGATCGGTGATCCTGTAGCACGTCGCGTGGCCCGGCCGGGTCACGCTCGCGATCTATGGCGTCTGGGCGCGTCGGTCCTGCGGGATCGGCGCGCCCAGCGCTTCGGCCAGGGCCGCGTGCACGTCGGCGGCGCCGACGCCGAGTTGGCGCGACAGCAAGGCGAGCTGCCCGACCGCCTCGGCCAGGGTGGTCTGCACGTGGCGGGCGTGCTGGGGGGCGGGGCGCGCGGCCACGACGGTGCCGTGGCGTCCATCCGCCACGACGAGCCCGTCCCGGGCCAGGACCTCGTACACCTTCGCGACCGTGCCCCGCGCCAGGCCCAGGTCGGCCGCGAGGTGGCGGATCGCCGGCAACTGATGGCCGGCTTCGAGTTGCCCGGCCAGGATCAACCGCTCGATCTGGGAGCGCAACTGCTCGAACACCGGCACCGCCGAGCCCGGGTCGACCTCGACGATCATGCCGGACGTTCCGTGACGAACGCGATGGGCGGGGCCGCCTGCCGTGCCGTCAGGATCGCGGGCGCCCACCCCCGCGGCGGACGGACCCGGCTCCGCACGATCGCGACCAGCACGAGGGCGAAGCACCCCAGGCTGACCGGAATGGAGGCGGCTGTCAGTGCGGTCTGCCAACCCGGCCCCAGCCCGGCGCCGGGCCCCGTCAGCCAGGCGGTCCACGCGGTCGCCGCCGACGAAAACCCCAGCACGGCTCCGGCCAACCCCAGCCACGCGACGGACGTCCCGGCGAAGGCCCGCAGCCGCCCGTCGACCGTCAACGCCGGCTGGGTGGCCGGGCGGGGCCGGTCGGTGATCGCGCGTTGCGTGACCTCGGCCAGCCCGACCAGGAGCGCCGCCAGGACGGGGCCGCCCAGTCCGGCGGCATCGCGCTGGACGATGATGCCCACGGCACCGCCGGCGATCGCCAGCGCACCGATGATCCGGGCAGCCCACGTCACTCTCGGCAGCGGCGGGCGCGGTCGTGCGTCCAGGGTCGCCCGCCGCACGGCTGAGCGGCGCGACAGACGATAGCTCTCGGCCGACAGCGTCCCCAGCACGACCCCGGCCAGCCACCAGACCAGCAGGTTGCCGACGAGCGGACCGCCGACGGACAGCGACAGACTCCAGCCGTCCATGCCACCGCCGTTCCACCTCAGCCCGACGACGAGGCAGAGGAGCAGGCCGAGGACCCCGCCCACCAGGCGCGACACGTTGTGGCGCCGCAGGTACGCGCGGTACACCTCCGCCTGCGCGTGCGGGGGGATCACGCCCCCGGCCAGCCACGCCACGTCCCGGCCGGGCACACCTGCGTCCCGGACCACGAGCACGGCGAGGGTCGCGAAGATCGCGCCGAGCAGCACCAGGGCCAACACGCTGACGCCGGCCGTCATCGCCCGGCCTCCGGGCAGCCCCAACGATTCGAGGGCGCTCGGCGTGCCCGGTTCTTCCGCCACACCGCTTGACACTTTGTCATATCGTCATAGTACAATGGGACTATGAGTCAGTCAAGTACCGTCAGCGACTCGGCCCCGGCACCCTCGTCCGCGGACGACGAACTTCGCAGCCTCGTGCCGCGCCGTACCCGGTTGGCCACAGGACTCATCGGCCTCGCGTGCGCACTCGCCCTTGTCACGAGTTGGTTCGTGCCCGCCTGGTTCAATCCCCGGCTCGGGGTGGGCCGATCCGCCAGCACCAGCGGCCTTTGGAACACGCCATTCGTGGAGGCCTCGGTCCAGCTGCCCCCCTCGCAACCGGTCGTGACCGTGACCGGCGTGGACGACATCCCCGGCGCCCGCATCATCGCCGCCTGGGTGACGCACGACGTCGCGCCCGGATTCGGAGACGACCAAGCCTGGAACCGGATCGTCGCCACGACGTGCGACGGCACCACATGCGGACCCACCCCCGGTGCCTGGCGGCCGTCCGATGCCGCGTCTCTCATCGATGCCCTCGTCGCCGGGGGCTCACCGCTGGCCACCGCGGGGCTGCCCCAGCGGGTCCGTCCGAACGACGTGCTGTGGGTGATCTGGGAGATCACCGACTGCGACGCGTGGCCGCCCAACACGTCATCCGTCGAGGTGCGCCTCCGCGGCGCCGCCGGCATCCCGACGCGGCAGACCTACTCCGGCCTCCCCACGCCCTTCGACGACGGCCGCGAGCAGCTGGACGAGTGGGGCGCCTGCCAGCCGTGAACCGGACGCCCGCAAGGGAGGGCGCATGCGAAACGGGCCGCCACCCGTACGAGTGACGACCCGTCCCGCAATCCTGTCGTCCCGGGCGGGACGCGCGGATCAACGCTTCGAATACTGCGGCGCCTTGCGGGCCTTCTTCAGGCCGGCCTTCTTGCGCTCCTTCACCCGGGCGTCGCGGGTCAACAGTCCCGCCTTCTTCAGCGCCGGACGGCTCGCCTCGCGGTCGATCTCGTTGAGCGCCCGGGCGATGCCCAGCCGCAGCGCCCCGGCCTGGCCGGTCACGCCGCCGCCGCCGATACGGGCGATCACGTCGTAGCTGCCGACGACGCCGGCCGTGACGAACGGCTCGTTGATCGTCTGCTGGTGCAACTTGTTCGGGAAGTAGTCCTCCAGGCTGCGGCCGTTGATGCTATAGGTGCCGCTGCCCGGCTTCAGCCGGACGCGGGCGATGGCCTCCTTGCGGCGGCCCGTTCCCCGTCCGGGCGCGACGACCGCCGGACGGGCGCTCGTCTGGGCGCCACCGGTGCCACCGGCCTCGGCGCGGTACGCGATTTCGCGGTCCTGCTCGTCGACGAACGGCGCGGGAACCTCCACGGCCTCCTCGGCCACGACATCGTCGGTGTTCATGTTCTCACTCACTGGGCCACCTGTGTGATCGTGTAGGGCTTGGGCTTTTGGGCTGCGTGCGGATGCTCCGGACCGGCGTAGACCTTCAGCTTGGTCAACTGCTGGCGGCTCAGCTTGTTCTTGGGGAGCATGCCCCAGACCGCCCGCCGGATCGCCTCGCGCGGGTCCTTCGCGATGAGGGCGCCGATCGTCGTCACCTTCAGTCCGCCGGGACGTCCGGAATGACGGTAGCGCAGCGACGTCGCGGACTTGTTGCCGGTCAACGCCACCTTGGAGGCGTTCACGATGATCACGAAATCGCCGGTGTCGATGTGCGGGGCGAACGTCGGCTTGTCCTTGCCGCGCAGCAACGTGGCGGCGGTGACGGCCAGGCGTCCCAGCACCACCCCCTCCGCGTCGATGACGTGCCAGTTCCTGGTGACCTCGCCAGGCTTCGGGCTATAGGTAGACACTGTTTGCGGCCATCTTCCACTAGTATCGGCATCTGCTCGCCGCACCACCGCACACCAACCGGACCCCCGTCAAGGGGTCGCACGAGCGCGGGCGCAGCGGAGCAACAGCAGTCCAGGATACCGTGCCGGGGTGAACCGGGTCAAACTTTCGCACGTGCACATTTTCGCCATCAGGCCAGGACGAACACTCACCGGGCGTAGGTGCGCCGCGCCGGGCGGGGTGGTTGAGCGCGCCGTGATCCCCATGTTGGTAGCCTGGAAGGAAGACAACACGACGCCCGCCCCCAGGCGGGTGTCGACGCGGACGAGTATGCACAAGGAGCGCCGATGCAGCCGCTGACCGGTGTCGTGAAGAACTACGCGTGGGGATCCACGTCGGCCATCCCGGCCCTGCTCCACCGGCGGGACGACGGACGACCCCAGGCCGAGTACTGGCTGGGCGCGCACGCCGCCGGTCCCGCCACGATGCGCGGCCTCGGCCGCACCGACGCACCCCAGACGCTGGACACGTGGCTGCGCCTGTACCCCGAGGCCCTCGGCGAGGCGAGCCGCGCCCGGTTCGGCGACCGGCTGCCGTTCCTCCTGAAGGTGCTGGCCGCGGACAAGCCGCTCAGCCTCCAGGCGCACCCGCAGGCCGCCGACGCCGCCGCCGGCTTCGATCGCGAGAACGCCGCCGGCGTGCCCCTCGACGCGCCCGAGCGCAACTTCAAGGACCCGTGGCCCAAGCCGGAACTGCTGGTCGCGCTCACGCCGTTCGAGGCGCTGTCCGGCTTCCGCGACCCGAAGCACACACTCGCGCTGTTCGAGGCGTTGGACGTCCGCGACACCGTGATCTCGCCCGTCGTCGGGCCGCTGCGCCACCGCGACGACCCCCAGGCCGCGCTGGCCGAGGTGTTCCTCGACACGCTCGCCTCCGGGGATATCCGGGGCGAGGCGGTCACCGAGGTCGTGGCCGCGTGCGCCCGCCACCTGGAGGACCCGGGGGCGCTCGGCGACTTCGCCCGCATGGCTGTGCTCCTCGACGAGCACTACCCCGGCGATGCGAGCCTGCTCGCCGCGCTCATGCTCAACCACGTCCGGCTCGACCCGGGGCAGGCGCTGCACAACACGCCGGGCACGCTGCACGCGTACATCAGCGGCGTCGGCGTGGAGATCATGGCGAACTCCGACAACGTGCTGCGCGGCGGGCTCACCCCCAAGCACATCGACCCGTCGGCCCTGGCCGCGTGCGTCGACTTCGAGGCGAAGGACGCCCCCGTCGTCCACCCGCTCCTGGAGGACGACGGCATCCTGAGCTACCCGACGCCCGATCCGCAGTTCGCCCTGTGGCGCCTCGACACCCGGCCCGGGCATCCGGTCCCGTTGCCCGGCGCCGGACGCCCGCGCATCCTGCTCGTCGTCGAGGGGACCGCCGATGCCCACGATCCCGTCGACGACCTCACGTTGACCCAGGGCCAGGCCTGCTTCATCGGGGCGGACGAGTCGCCGGTCCTCACCGGCAGCGCCCTGGCGTTCCTCGCCGCCAGCGGCGTATAGCCGCGTCGCGCCGGAGCCCCTGGCGGGAGTGGATGCGGGTTCGACTCCGCCCCGTCTGGTCAGGCGACGCCCTTCGGCGTCGCTGGAGCCCCGGGAGGGAGTAGATGCGGGTTCGACTCCGCGCCGTCTGGTCAGGCGACGCCCTGCGGCGTCGCTGGAGCCCCGGGAGGGAGTCGACGCGTCCTCGCCTGACGGCGAGTCCGCCCGCCTCGCTCGTTCCCACTCGCTCGGCACGCTCGCTACGCAGGCCGCACCGCGGCCTGCGCTTCACGCTCGCGCCCTCACGGGTTCGACTCCGCCCCGTCTGGTCAGGCGACGCCTGGCGGCGCCGCGCCGGAGCCCCGGGAGGGAGTCGAACCCTCGACCTCCCGCTTACAAGGCGGGAGCTCTGGCCGCTGAGCTACCGAGGCACGGCACGCGCCGGACGCACGTGCCGCCCCCTATTGTGCCGGGTCGTCACGTCCAGGCGCGAACCCCCCACGAAAAACGGTACTGTGGTGACAATCGCCCGGACGCAGTGGTGCGGGGCTGGAAGGTCACGACGATGGACAAGCGCATCCCCGGTGGTGCGGGCCGGTCCCTTCCGTGGCGTCCCCTCGGGTTGGCCCTCGGGGCGGTCGCCGTGGTCGCCGGCGCGGGCATCGCCTGGTCGTGGCGCCGCGCGCGAATCAGGGCCGTCGAGACGAGCCCGACCCGCACCCGACCTCTCGTCCCACCCGTCGCGCCGGACGACACCCGCCGCACCGAACCGCAGGCCGCGCCCGTCCCGGGCCCCGAGGCAGTTGCGCCGGCGCCACCGGCAGCAGCCCCCGCGGTGGCCCCAGCCCCGTCCGCCGGCCTCTTCGGGCACCTCGGCCACGCCGTATCCGGCCACCCGTGGGTGTTCCTCGTCGCGTGGCTGCTCATCGCGGGCCTGGCCGGGTTCGGCACGTTCGTCGGCTTCGGCCAGGGCGGCCTGTTCGACCGCATGACCAACTCCCAATCCCTGGTGTCGGGATCGGAATCCGACCACGTCACCAAGCTGATGGCCCCCGCCGACCAGGGTGAGAGCATCACGATCGTCGTCACCGGCGTGGACCTGGCCACGGGCATGTCCCAGGCGACCGGCATCATGTCGAGCCAGCGCCTCGCCCTGGCGTCCGTGTCCGGCGTCTCTCACATCGTCGATCCGTTCGCGCTGCTGGGTGCACCCGGGCCGGCATCCGCCCAAGCCCAGGCCATGCTGAGCGCGAACCGGGACGGTTTCCTCATCCAGGTCAGCCTCGACCCTGCCCTTGACAAGGCCGGACGGGACGCGGCGCACAGCCGTCTCGACACCGCGATGGCGAACCTGCGGACCGCCCTGTCCGCGCAGTTCCCGGACGCCGGCGTCGCCAGCATCTCCTCGCGGGCGATTGGCGATGCGATCATCGGGCAGGTGCAGTCCGACCTTCTCACCGGCGAGGCGATCAGCCTGCCGGTGGCACTGATCCTGCTCATCATCGTGTTCGGCGGGGTCGTCGCCGCCGGACTGCCGCTCGCGGGGGCGATCGTGTCGATCGTCATCGGGCTCGGCGCCGTGTGGGGCCTGACGTTCTGGCTGAACGTCGACTCGTTCATCCTGAACATCATCACGATCATCGGCCTGGCCCTGTCGGTCGACTACGGCCTGCTCATCGTGTCGCGCTACCGCGAGGAACTCGCCGCCACCCTCTTGTCCGCCGGCTTCCCGACGGACGGCAGCGTCGTGCCCGACAAGGCGACGTCGCGTGCCCTCGTCCGGACGGCCGCGCAGCGCGCGATCGCCACGGCGGGCCGCACCGTCACGTTCTCGGCCGTGACCATCGCCTGCGCCATGTCCGCGCTGCTCACCATGACGTCCGACCTGCTGCGCACCATCGCCGTCGCGGGCATCGCCGTCACACTGCTGGCCGTGCTCATGGCGGTCATGGTCGTACCGGCGCTGATCGTCATCGCCAACCGGGTGCTGATCCGCCCGTCCGTGCTGACGCGCATCCCGGGCGTGCGCGTGGTGACGAGGGCCGTCGGCGACGCGGCCAGCGATCACGGGATCTTCTCGCGGCTCGCGCGGCGCGTCCACGCGCACCCGTGGATCTTCATGGCGATCGTGCTGGTCATCCTCGGCGTGATGGCGTCCCCGATCCGCAGCTTCACGATGCGGACCGTGTTCGCCGACTACCTGCCCGCCGGCAACGCGACGACGCTGGCCTACGAAACGCTCCAGGCCGACTATCCGGCAGCGCGGGCCGCGTCGCTCATCGTCGTCGCCGACACGCCGCCCGCCGACGCCGCGCCGCTCCTGATGAAGCTGCAGGGCCTGCCGGAAGCCGACTTCGTCAGCCCGCCCGCACCCCTGCCCGGCGACCCGAGCCGCTCGTTCATCAACGTGCACCTCGCCTACGACAACCAGGTCGGCTCCGAGGTGACCGACCAGGTGAGCACCGTGCGCGGGTGGGACCTCGGCTACGACCTCATGGTCGGTGGGCCGGCCGCGTTGCAGAAGGACTTCATCGACTCGGTCCTCGCCTCCGCCCCCCAGGCCCTGGCGGTGATGGCGGCGGCGGTGCTCGTTCTGCTGTTCCTCATGACCGGATCGTTGATCGTGCCGGTGAAGGCGCTCGTCATCAACTCGCTGTCCCTGGTCGCCTCACTCGGCACGACGAGCTGGATCTTCACGAACGGCCACTTCGGCATGCCCCAGACGGCGGGCATCGAGACGATCATCGCCGCGTGCGCCGTGTCGTTCGGGTTCGGGCTGGCGATGGACTACGAGGTGTTCCTGCTGGCCCGCATCAAGGAAGCGTGGGACGCGGGCCTGCCGAACGACCGGGCGGTCGAGCTCGGGTTGCAGCGCTCCGGACGCATCATCACGAGCGCCGCCGCGATCATCGTGGCCGTGTTCATCGGGTTCACGTTCGGGAAGATGATCGCCATCAAGGAGATCGGCGTCGTCCTGGCCGTGACCGTGATCACGGACGCGACCCTCGTGCGGCTGCTGCTCGTGCCCTCGACGATGACCATCCTCGGGAAGTGGAACTGGTGGGCGCCCCGGCCGTTGAAGCGGCTCTACACCCACCTGGGGTTCCTCCACTAAAGTCTCAGGCCGCGGTCGTCCTCGCCTTCGCCTGACGGGTGAATACCATCACGACGACGATGGCGACGAGCCCGATGGCGACGTAGTTCGCGACCCGCGCATACACCTGCAGCGCGCTGACGATCGGCTGGCCGACCACGAAACCCAGCAGGAAATACAGGGCGAGCCAGACCGTGCAGCTGGCCGCGTCCAACGCGATGAACGTGCGCAGCTTCATGTTGGACGCCCCGGCGAGCACGAACACGACCGCCATGATCGGCAGCGGGATCGGCACGTACGCGATGAACATGCCGAGTACGCCCCAGCGGATCGCCCAACGCTCGGCGCGCGCGTAACTGCGGGCCGCGCGGGCCGACTGCCCCGCCCAGACCTCGATCATGCCGCGGCCCCAGAGCTTGCCGGCCCACCAGTACACCCAGTCGAACTTGATCGACATGATCAGGCCCGCGAGCATCGGCCAGAACCAGGCGTGGAACTCCCCCACGCGGACGAGCGAGCCGAGGCCCGCGACCGCCGAGCGCGAACCGGTCAGCGCGACGAGCACCGGCACAGAGTGGCCCAGCAGCCAGCCGCGCATCGGGATCATGACCAGGCCCCAGACCGTGATCACCCCGATCCACGCCATGCACGCCAGATCGCGCCGGCCCGGCTTGTGCCGCCACGGCATGCCCGGGTCGTCCCACCACTCGTGCTCGGGTGCCTCCGCGCCCTCGGCGCCGGCGAGGACCGGATCCTCCGGTGCGGGTTGGGGCTCGACGGACTCGCTCATCCCGCCCAGCCTATCCGTCCATCCGCCCAGGTTGTCACGCGGTGGGACGCCGGCCGGCCCGGGCACGGAGATCCTGGTGGTGGTCGACGGCCTGGTCGACGAGCGAGATGACGTGCGGGTCGTCCACGGTATAGAACTGGCGCCGGCCCCGCCGCCGGGCGCTGACCAGGCCTGCCAGGCGCAGCTTCGCGAGATGCTGGCTCACCAGCGGGCCGCTCGCGCCCAGCGCCTGCGCCAGCGTCGAGACGTCCCATTCGTGCCGTGACAGCAGCCACAGCAACGCGATGCGCTGCGACGAGGCCAGCATGGCGAACGTGTCCGCGGCGTCGACCAGCACGGCGGGATCGGGCATCGCCTGGTCGGGCACCTGACCGCTGTGTTCCGTCCCCGGTGTTTCCCCTGCCACGTGCCCACCGTACCGCGGCGGCGGCGCAATATCCACGCGCCGCCAGGCCCGTGGTGCCGTTGCCGGACGCACACCGCGAGCCGTCGTCGACTTGAGAACACACACCTCACGCGGATACGATTCATCTCGTCGCATAAACAGATGCGCAATCATGGGATGACTCAGACGCGGCCCCCGGCGGCCGGCGAGAGGTGGTCTTGACATGGCACGCAGTACCGCACCGGGCACGGCCGAGGAGACGACGCCGCGCGGCCATGCGGGCGCCGAGCAATCGATGCACACCGGTGCCCGCCTGAACTGGCTGCGAGCGGGCGTCCTGGGGGCGAACGACGGCATCGTCGCGACCTCCGGCCTGGTGATCGGCGTCGCCGCGGCCGGTGCGACCGCCGCCACCCTGCTGACCGCGGGCCTGGCTGGGCTGGCCGCCGGCGCGCTGTCGATGGCCGCCGGCGAGTACGTCTCGGTGAGCACGCAGCGCGACACCGAGAAGGCGCTCCTCGCCAAGGAGAAGTACGAGCTCGAGAACTTCCCCGAGGCCGAACTGGACGAGCTCGCGGGCATGTACGAGGCGAAGGGCCTGACGCCCGACCTCGCGCGATCGGTCGCCGTGCAGCTCACCGCGCACGACGCCCTCGGGGCGCACGCCGAGACCGAACTGAAGATCGACAAGGAGGAACTGACGAACCCGTGGCACGCGGCCGTGGCCTCCATGTTCGCGTTCGTCACCGGGTCGATCCTGCCGCTCCTGGCGATCCTGCTGATCCCGGGCCCCGCCAGGATTCCGGTCACGGTCGTCGCGGCCGCGCTCGCCCTCATGCTCACCGGCTGGATCAGCGCCCA
>WQUE01000239.1 GCA_009785885.1 Actinomycetes bacterium | reverse complement strand
GCTCGTTGATGCGGGGTTCGGTACTGATCGTTTCCTCCCACTCTCGGTTGGCTTCGGACCGGAACACGAATGAGGGCCTCCGCACGTCGCGAAGGCCCACAACCGGTCCGGCGCACCATCGGCGCGCCACCGGCCAACCGACCCGGCCGGCATCGCCGGCCCAGGTGGAGGGAAACCCTCGCTTCGTGACGGATCCTCACCCGCGGATGCGATCCTGCCGGCAAGTCTAGCCGGAACTGGCGTATGGCCCCAACTATGCTGACGCCATGCACCTCTCCACGTTCTGGATCGCCTTCATCGCCACGGCCACCCTTTCCGCTCTCGGCCTTCTCTATCTCGTGATCGGCTGGGCGCGCAAGCGTAGCGGACGCGTGCTGTTACGCGGCGCCGGGTTCGTGCTCCTTCCCATCGGCCTCATGGTCATGGGCTGGATGGAACTCGGTGTGGACGGCGTGCGCTATCTCATCGACTGGTCGAACAATCACACGATGACGCTGCGCATCGAGGCCGGGCTGGCTGTGGCCGGGCTCGGACTCCTGCTGTATCTCATCGGCAGCTTCATGGCGCCCATCATCGGGGATGCCGCCCGGACCCGCCGGGCCGAGATCGTGGCCAAGAAGGCCGCGCGTCAGGCCCCCGTCACGTCGGCCGAGCGGAAGAGCGTCCCGGCGGTCGCACCCGGTGCCGGAGCGGGGACGGCGACGGCCCCCGCGAAGGCGGTCGCGACGACGGATCCGGCGGGGGACGACGAGATCGACGCGATCCTGCGCCGCCACGGCATCCAGTGACGCACCGCACCGCCCTGCCGGCGCCGGGACGGCCCGTCCTCTACGATGAAAGCATGTCCGAGGTATCCGAGTCGTCGCGGGCGGTGGTGACGGCCCCCCGCACACCGGTGCGCCGGGGGTTACGTCTGCTGGGGTTGCTGGTCGCGCTGTGCGCGCTGATGGCGGCCCTGGTCACGTCCGACGCGCTGGCCGCCCATCCGGTGGCGCAGGTCCGGCCGGACCTGGCGGCGCAGTTGGACGCAGCGCGCACCGCGCTCGACACACACCGTCAGGCCGCCGAGGGCGAACTGACCGCCCTGCAGGGATCACCGGACGCGGCGCCCTTGCCGGACGGTCTCGTCGATACGAACCCCGACGGCGTGTACCTGTCGCCCGACGACGCCGCGGCGGGCGCGCTGCGCGCCGCCCTCAACCAGGCGGCCCTGCTCGGCCAGGAGGCCCTCGCCTGCCTGGACCCGCAGGTGACGGTCGTCGGGTCCACGCACAAGGCCGACTGGCCGCATCCCGGCATGACGCAGGTCACGCCCGCCGAGATCGAGACGCTGACCGCCGACGTTGACCGCGCCGCCGACCAGGTGGAGCAGGCCGTGGCCACCGCCGAGTCCGCCTGGGCGCACGAGGTTGTGGCGTCCGCCCTTGCGGGCCGTGACGCCGCGAAGGCCGCCCGCGACGATGCCGTCGCCCAGGCCAACCAGGTGCTGGCGGCCACGGACGGCCAGGTGGCCGATCCGGCGACGCGCGCGGCGCTCCAGGCCGCCGTGGACGCGGCCGTGGCGACACCCGCGCTCACCCGGGACGACGGCGTCACCCCCGTCAGCGCGATCCTCGCCGAGGCGGCCGCCCTGGCCATCGCGCCGGATGCGCTCGCGCAGGCAAGCCAAGCGGTCGCGGACTCCAAGGCTGCATGGGACAAGGCCCAGGCGGAGGCCAAGGCGAAGGCGGACGCCGAGGCCAAGGCGAAGGCGGAGGCCAAGGCGAAGGCGGACGCCGAGGCCAAGGCGAAGGCGAAGGGCCCCGCCGCCACACGCCCCAACCCCGCCGGATACACCGGGCACTGGATCGAGGTCGACCTGTCGGAGCAGAAGGTGTACCTCCGCGACGGCGACACGGTCGTGCGGACGTTCACGGCGTCCACCGGCAAGAAAGGCTGCGAGACGCCCATCGGCACCTTCGCCGTGCAGGCGAAGATCCCCGTGATGACCTACTCGGGGCATCGTCCGGGCGAGGCCCCGTACAACCTGCCGAACGTGAGGTGGAACACGCAGTTCCTGGGCCCCTACCTGATCCACACGGCGTACTGGCACAACAGCTTCGGCACGCCGGTCAGTCACGGGTGCGTGAACCTGCGTGAGGCCGATGCGAAGGTGCTGTACGACTTTGTGGTCGTGGGCACGCCGGTCGTCGTCCACGCCTGAACACCTCGTGGCAACGGGCCCGGCACGCGGCCCGCGTGCCGCACAATAGATGCCATGCCAGCCAGCATCGAGGACGTCGCCCGTGCGGCGAACGTCTCCACGGCGACCGTCTCCCGCGCGCTGCGCGGCCTGCCGAACGTGTCCCAGCACACGCGCGCCAAGGTGCAGCACGCCGCGACGCAGCTCAACTACGCGCCGTCCCGGAACGCGTCTGCGCTGGCCTCGGGCCGGTGCCGCAGCATCGGCATCGTCACCCCCGCGATCGCCCGCTGGTTCTTCTCGTCGGCGATCGAAGGGGCGGCCGACGTGCTGCGGGACGCCGGCTACGACGCCCTGCTGTACTGCATCCCCGACCAGACGACCCCGCGCACACGGTTCGACCCGGACGTGTTGCGGCAGCGGGTCGATGCGATGATCGTCGCCAGCCTGAGCCTCTCCGCCCGCGAAATGGACGCGGTGCGGTCCCTGGACATCCCGGCCGTGTTCATCTCCCTGGCGCAGCCGGGCTTCGGCCACGTCGGCATCGACGACACCCTCGCGGCCCACCAGGCCACGCAGCACCTCATCGACCTCGGCCACCGCCACATCGCCCACCTCGGCGGACGCCGCTCCGACACCGCCCCGACCGCCCCGACGCACCGGCGCCGGGCGGGCTGGCGGGCGACGCTGCTCGCCGCCGGGCTGGAGGCCCCGGAGGCCTACGACTTCGCCGGCGACTTCTCGGCCCAGGCCGGCTACCGGGCGACCACCACCATCCTGGCCGACCTGCCCGAGGTCACGGCACTGTTCGCCGCGTCGGACGAGATGGCCATGGGGGCCATCCAGGCCCTCCACGACGCCCGCCGGGAACCGGGCCGGGACCTGTCGGTCATCGGCATCGACGGACACCTGCTGGACGATGTGATCGGGCTCACCAGCGTCGAACAGCCCGTCCGGGCCCAGGGCGGGCAGGCGGCCCGCATGGTGCTCGACACGCTCGACGACAACCCGAGCCCCGATGTCGTCCTGTTCCCGACGACGCTGGTCCGGCGCGCCTCCACCGCCCCACCCCGGGCCTGAGCCCTACGCGAGCGCCAACTCCCGGCCCTCGGCGTCGAGGGTGGGCGCCCCGGCCGCCACACAGCGCTGGACGAGGCGCCGCGCGGCGGGCACGGCGAGCCACAGCGTCAGGCCCATGAGGAGGGACGCGACCAGGGTCATGATCCAGGCCGGGACGAACGAGTGGGCGCGGTCGAAGATCATCCCCGACACGACGGCCCCGATCGCCGCCCCGAACAGCTCGAACGCGGTGACCACACCGGTGATCAGGCCGATGTCCTTCTTGCCGTAGGCCTTTGCGGCCATCACGGGGGGCGTCACCGTGCCCATGCACGTGCCGAAGCCGAACGCGACCGCGGCGATGATCGGCCCCGCCATCGTTGCCGGGAAGCACAGGGCCACCGAGGCGATCGCGCACGCCGCCGTGCCGAGGAGAGTGCCAGCGTGGAGGCCCCAGCGGTCATAGATGGCGCCGAGGGTGATCTTGGCGACGATGACGACGCCGAGGTACGCCGACCACACGTAGCCGGCCCACA
>WQUE01000238.1 GCA_009785885.1 Actinomycetes bacterium | reverse complement strand
CACGCTGCGTGCGGTCGCGGATCACCTTCGCCTCGCGGTCGGCGCCCTCGCGGACCTTCTTCTTCGCCTCGGCCTTCGCCCCTTCGGCCTCCAGGGCGGCGAGGTCCTCCTCGGCCTTCGCCAGGCGCGCCGCCAGGTCCGCCTCGCCCCGCTTGGCGATCTGGTCCTTCTCCAGGCTCACCTTCGTTTCGAGTGTCGGCGAGTCGCGGTGGCGGGCCGCCTCGTCCACGCTCGTAATCATGTACGCGGCGAAATAGATGACCTTCTCCAGGTCCTTCGGCGCGATGTCCAGCAGGTAGCCGAGCCGGCTCGGCACGCCCTTGAAGTACCAGATGTGCGTGACGGGCGCGGCCAGCTCGATGTGCCCCATGCGCTCGCGCCGGACGGCGCTGCGCGTCACCTCGACACCGCACCGCTCGCAGATGATGCCCTTGAAACGCACCCGCTTGTACTTGCCGCAGTAGCACTCCCAGTCGCGGGTCGGCCCGAAGATCTTCTCGCAGAACAACCCGTCGCGCTCCGGCTTGAGCGTGCGGTAGTTGATCGTCTCCGGCTTCTTCACCTCACCGTGGCTCCACTGGCGGATCTGCTCCGCGGTGGCCAGTCCGGTGCGCAACTCGTCGTAGGCGTTGGTGTCCAGCACTGTCAGTTCTCTTTCCTTGATCGGACGATCATCGGGACGGGTGGCGTGTGGCCACGCCTCGCCGGACGGGAGCGCCGCCCGGCGGGCCGGCTACAGGTCGGCCACGAGATCGAACGAGTCGGCCGCCAGACGGCTGGCCCGGTCGATCGCGAGGTCGTCGGTCGGACGGAAGTCCTCGTCGGGATCGCGCAGTTCGATGACGCGCCCGTCCGCCGAGAGCACCTCGACGTTCAGGCACAACGACTGCATCTCCTTGACCAGAACCTTGAAGCTCTCGGGGATGCCCGGCTCGGGGATGTTCTCGCCCTTGACGATCGCCTCGTACACCTTGACACGCCCGGCGACGTCGTCCGACTTGATCGTGAGCATCTCCTGCAGTGCCCAGGCCGCGCCGTACGCCTCCAGGGCCCACACCTCCATCTCGCCGAACCGCTGGCCGCCGAACTGGGCCTTGCCGCCCAGGGGCTGCTGCGTGATCATCGAGTACGGACCGGTCGAGCGGGCGTGAATCTTGTCGTCCACCAGGTGGTGCAGCTTCAGCATGTACATGTAGCCGACCCCGACGCGCGCCGGGTACGGCTCGCCGGAGCGGCCGTCGAACAGCCGCGCCTTGCCGTCGGCGTCGACGATGTGGGCACCGTCGCGGTTCGGCAGGCCGGCACGCAGCAGACCGCCGATCTCCCCCTCGGTCGCCCCGTCGAACACGGGCGTCGCGACGTGCACCCCCGGCTCGGCGTGGCCGAGGCCGACCTCGCGCAGCCGGTTCGCCCACGGTTCGTCGATACCCTCGATGTCCCAGCCGGAGTGCGCGATCCAGCCGAGGTGCGTCTCGAGCACCTGGCCGACGTTCATCCGGCTCGGCACGCCGAGCGGGTTCAAGACGATGTCGACCGGCGTGCCGTCCTCCAGGAACGGCATGTCCTCGACCGGCAGGATCTTCGAGATGACGCCCTTGTTGCCGTGGCGTCCGGCGAGCTTGTCGCCCTCCTGGACCTTGCGCTTGCTCGCGACGTACACCCGCACCAGCTGGTTCACGCCCGGGGCCAGTTCGTCGGAGTCCTCGCGGTCGAACACGCGCACCCCGATGACCGTGCCGGACTCGCCGTGCGGCACCTTCATCGACGTGTCGCGCACCTCGCGGGCCTTCTCGCCGAAGATGGCGCGCAGCAGCCGCTCCTCCGGGGTCAGCTCCGTCTCGCCCTTCGGCGTGACCTTGCCGACGAGGATGTCGCCCGTGGTCACCTCGGCGCCGATGCGCACGATGCCCCGGTCGTCGAGGTTCGCGAGCATGTCGTCGCCGATGTTCGGGATGTCGCGGGTGATCTCCTCCGGGCCGAGCTTCGTGTCGCGGGCGTCGACCTCGTGCTCCTCGATGTGGATCGAGGTCAGGACGTCCTCGGCGACGATGCGCTGGCTCAAGACGATGGCGTCCTCGTAGTTGAGACCCTCCCACGGCATGAACGCGACGAGCAGGTTGCGTCCGAGTGCGAGTTCGCCCTTGTCGGTGCACGGTCCATCGGCCAGCGGCTCGCCCTGTTCGACGTGCTGACCCGGGACGACCATCGGTCGCTGGTTCACGCACGTGCCCGCGTTCGACCGGTAGAACTTGTCGAGGCGGTACGCCGCATACGTGCCGTCGTCGTACATCATCGAGATGAAGTCGGCCGTGACCTCCTGGACCACACCCGGCTTCGCGGCGAGCATCACGTCGCCGACATCGACGGCCGCGCGGTACTCCATCCCCGTGCCGACGAGCGGGGCCTCGTTGCGCACGAGCGGCACCGCCTGGCGCTGCATGTTCGCGCCCATCAGCGCCCGGGAGGCGTCGTCGTGCTCGAGGAACGGGATCAGCGCCGTGCCGACGGACACCATCTGGCGCGGCGACACGTCCATGTACTCCACCTCGCGCGGGGGCACCGTATCGACATCGCCGTGCTGCACGCGCACCAGCACGCGCTCCTCGGCGAGGTGACCGTCCTTCGTCTGCGGGGCGTTCGCCTGGGCGATCGCGTACCGGTCCTCCGTGTCGGCGGTCAGGTACTCGATCTGGTCCGTCACCTGGCCGTTCACGACCTTGCGGTACGGCGTCTCGATGAAGCCGAACGAGTTCACGCGGGCGAAGCTCGCCAGGTTACCGATCAGGCCGATGTTCGGGCCTTCGGGCGTCTCGATCGGGCACATGCGGCCGTAGTGGGACGGGTGGACGTCGCGGACCTCCATGCCGGCACGGTCACGCGACAGGCCGCCGGGACCCAGGGCCGACAGGCGGCGCTTGTGCGTCAACTCGGCCAACGGGTTGTTCTGGTCCATGAACTGGCTCTGCTGGCTCGTTCCGAAGAACTCCTTGATCGCCGCCGTCACCGGACGGATGTTGATCAGGGTCTGGGGCGTGATCGCCTCGATGTCCTGCGTCGTCATGCGATCGCGGACGACGCGCTCCATGCGCGACAAGCCGGTGCGCAGCTGATTCTGGATCAGCTCGCCCACCGTCCGCAGGCGCCGGTTGCCGAAGTGGTCGATGTCGTCGCGCTCGACCGGCAGGCCGCCGTCCAGCTCCGTCAGACCCTCGTGCAGGGCGCAAATGTAGTGGATCGCCGCGACGATGTCCTCCTCGGTCATCACCTGCTGGTCGTACGGCAGGTCGAGCCCGAGCTTCTTGTTGATCTTGTAGCGGCCGACGCGCGCCATGTCGTAGCGCTTCGGATTGAAGTAGTAGTTCTGCAGGAGGGCCATCGCGGCCTCCTTGGCGGGGGGTTCGCCCGGGCGCATCTTGCGGTAGATGTCGAGCAGCGCCTCGTCCTGCGTGTTCAGGTGGTCGCGCTCCAGCGTCATGCGCATGGACTCCCACATGCCGAACTCCTCGGCAATCCGCTCCGGGGTCCAGCCGAGGGCCTTCAGCAGCATCGTGACGTTCTGCTTGCGCTTGCGGTCCAGGCGCACGCCGACCATGTCGCGCTTGTCGATCTCGAGCTCAAGCCACGCACCACGGCTCGGGATCACCTTGCACGTGTAGATGTCCTTGTCGGACGTCTTGTCCGGGGTGACCTCGAAGTAGACGCCGGGCGAGCGGACCAGCTGCGACACGACGACGCGCTCGGTCCCGCTGATGATGAACGTGCCCTTCGGGGTCATGAGCGGGAAGTCGCCGATGAACACCGTCTGGCTCTTGATCTCGCCCGTCTCGTTGTTCATGAACTCGGCGGTGACGTACAGCGGCGCCGCGTACGTCTGGTCGCGGTCCTTGCACTCCTCGATCGAGTGCTTCGGCTCCTCGAACCGGTGGTCGCGGAAGCTGAGCGACATCGTGCCGCCGAAGTCCTCGATCGGCGAGATCTCCTCGAACACCTCGGCCAGGCCGGGCTTCGCGTTGACGTCGGTGCGACCCTCTTCCCGCGCCGCGGCGAGGCGCGCCTGCCAGGCAGCCGAGCCGATCAGCCAGTCGAACGACTCACGCTGGACGTCCAGCAGATTCGGGACTTCGATGGGTTCCTTGATCTTGGCGAACGAAACCCGACTGGTGTGAGGTATGACGTTGGTGGTGTGTGAAGCCGAGGTGTTCTTCTGTGCAGCGCGCGACGCAGCCAAAATGTGATCCTTCCAACAACCCCCACCCGGTTCGTGGCATGGGAAACGACCCACGTCAAACCGCCGTGGGCCGCCCAGAGACGATGGGAGACAACCTAGTTTAGGGCATAAGGGGTCACATTGCAAGTGCGCAGCAGCGCACCACCATAACACCCACCCGACAAGGCCGTCCGCTGCCTCGCGGCGCCCCAACGGGCCGGTGTGACCGCCGGCCGACCTCCCGGGGGAAGCTCAACCAGCTCTGGGGAGAAACATATCCCTTCGGCGCCGGGTCCGCAAGGCCCGCGCCCGATTCGTGATCCAATCGTGACCTCACCACGACCTTCTCTCCCCCGCTTCGCTCCCCCGACGACGCCGTGGTAAACCCGCGATCTCACCGGAACTCGGCTCATTCGCGCAAGATCGGGCCGCCAGTGGTTCGCGTGGAGTGACCTCACGCGATGACGGTCGTCACGGGCATCCCCGAGTCGGCCCCGATCGACAGATCACTGGGGGCGCGCCCGGCCATGACCGCCTCGGCGCCGAGCACGGCGATCATCGCGCCGTTGTCGGTGCACAGGCCCGGCCGGGGCCGGCGCAGGACGAGGCCCGCAGCCTGGCAGCGCTCCTCCAGCAGGCCCCGCAGGCGCGAGTTCGCGGCCACGCCCCCGCCGAGGAGCACGTCCGGCACGCCGAAGTGCAACGCGGCATCGACGGTCTTGGCGGTGAGCACGTCGGCGACGGCCTCCTGGAAGCTCGCGGCGACATCGTCGACCGGAACCGGGAGACCGTCCCGAAGGCGGGTCTCGACCCACCGGGCCACGGCGGTCTTCAGGCCGGAGAAGCTGAAATCGAAGCGGTGGCGCTCCAGGTCGCGCCGCGAGGTGAGGCCCCGCGGGAAGGCGATCGCGCGCGGGTCGCCCCTGGACGCGGCCGCGTCGATCACCGGGCCGCCCGGATACGGCAGGCCCAGCAGGCGCGCGACCTTGTCGTAGGCCTCTCCGGCGGCGTCGTCGATCGTCGTGCCGATCTCGGTGATGTCGCCGGTGATGTCGCGCACGAGGAGCAGGTTCGTGTGGCCCCCGCTGACGAGCAGCGCCAGGCACGGGGTGGTCAGGGGCCCGTGCTCCAGCACGTCGACGACGACGTGCCCGACAAGGTGGTTCAGGCCGTAGAGCGGTTTGCCGAGGGCGGCGGAAAGGGCCTTCGCCGCCGCCAGCCCCACGACCAGGGAACCCATGAGACCGGGACCGGCCGTCACGGCCACCGCGTCGATGTCGGCCAGGTCGATACCGGCCTTGTCCACGGCGCGGCGCAGGGCCGGGGCGATCGCCTCCAGGTGGGCCCGGCTGGCGACCTCGGGCACGACCCCGCCGAAACGGGCGTGCAGGTCGACCGACGAGGCCACCTCGCTGGCCAGCAACTCCCGCCCGCGGACGATCCCGACGCCCGTCTCGTCGCAACTCGACTCGATGCCCAACACCAGGGGGGCGTTCATGACCGTCGTCCTTCCGAGCGTTCTTCCTTGTCGCAACCTGAATTTCCGGACACGGGGCCCGGCAGGCCCTCCAGAGCCCGGACCATCACGACCGCGTCGGCTCCGGGACCGTAGTAGTTCGTGCGCCGGTAGAGGTCGGCGAAACCCAGGTCGACGTACAGCGAACGGGCGGTGACATTGTCGTGCCGCACCTCCAGCAACGCCCGCGCCGCGCCCCTGTCACGAGCCCACGCCAGCCCCGCGGTGAGGAGCACCGTGCCCAGGCCGAGGCCGCGCAGGCCGGGATCGGTCATCACGCGGAACAGCTCGGCGTCCTGGTCCACGGCGCGGAAGCAGCACGCGGCGACGACCTGCTCGAAGACTTGGCAGCCATCCTCGGCGCCGGCCTGCGGCCGCACCGCCACCCACACCGCGCGGTCGACGCCGTCGTCCAGTTCGGCCCGCCACGCGGACATCGACCATCGCTCGGTCTCCGGGAAACACGCGGCGTCGAGCAGGCCGAGACCGTCCAGATCCCCCGTCACGGCACGACGGCATCTGACCTTGCCAGGGCCACCGGGCACGTCGCTCATGCCGGCGCCATCCCGGGAAGACGCAGACCGGAGGCGAGCACCGACTTGCGGGTGCCCGGCAGTTCCGCGTCGGGCTTGCGCAGGTACAGCGGCTCGGTGCCGGCGTCCGGCAGGTCGTCCAGACAGGCGGCGAGCACACCCGCATCCACCGTGGCGGGCGCGCCGGGTAGGGCCCGGACGCCGAGCATGTCCGGGTATCGCGCGACCCCCGGCCCGGCCACGGGCAGGCCGGGCAGGCCCGCCGGGTCCCCCACGGCCGGCTCGCCGACGCGGACCGCCCGGCCATCCCGGGACGAGTAGTGCGCCCAGTAGACCTCGTGACGGCGGGCGTCGGTCACGGCGAGGAACTCGCGCGTCTCGCCGGTCGCCGCCACCGCGGCGGCGATCACATCGAGGCTGCACACGCCCTTCACGGGGACCCCCAGCGCGACGCCGAGGATGTGGGCCGTGACGATGCCGACGCGCAGACCCGTGAACGGCCCGGGCCCCAGGCCGACGCCGATGCGGGTCACGTCGCCCAGCCCGAGGGCGCGGTCGCCGAGCAGCGCCAGGATCGACCCCATCAGGTCCTCCGCGTGGCGGCGGGTGTCGGGCAGGGTCCGCGTCGTCGGCTCGCCGGCGCCCGCCAGCCCGGCCGAACAGCCGGCCGCCGTGTCGATCGCGAGGGTCACCTCGGTGTATGGGCTTGTCATGAGGCGTGCTCCTCGTCATCGTCCCGGTGGGCGACCTCATCCGCGAGGCGATCCAGGCCGGTCTGCGCCCACCGCGGCCCGACGCCGAGCAGGTAGACGGTCCGGGTCGACTCGTCCGGGTCGGGGCTGCGCGTGATGATCACGTCGAGGCGCTCCGGCGACAGCTGCTCGACGAACCCGGCACCCCATTCGACGAACGTGACCGCATCCTCCGCGGTCGCGTCGAGGTCCATGTCGTCGAGCTCGGCGGCCGAGCCGAGACGGTACGCGTCCACGTGAACGAGCGCCGGCCCCGCGCCGCGGGAGGGATGGACCCGGGCCAGCACGAACGTCGGCGACAGGATGGGCCGCTCGACGCCCAGGCCGGCCGCGAGACCCTGCGCCAGCGTCGTCTTGCCCGCGCCCAGCTCGCCGTCGGCGACCAGCAGGTCGCCGGGACGCAGCCGCGTGGCCAGCACCGCACCGAGGGCGCGCATATCGTCGGCCGTCGGGACCTGGATGGGACGCGGCGTGTCCAGACACAGGATCACACCCTCGCGGGTGGTCGCCGAGGCGGCGAAGCCCCGCGACCGCCACCACGCGACGAGCTCGGGCAACTCCTCGCGCGCCGTCACGCACACTCGCCGCACGCCCGCGTCCGCCAGGCGCAGCAACGTCTGGCGCACCATCAGCGAGGCGATTCCCGACCCGCGGAACCCGGAGGCGACGTTGACGCGCCGCAGCGTGGCCTGGGCAGGTGGTTCCCCGGCGCGGCGCACGAGGAGGCTGCCGGCGATCGCGCCCCCGACCTCGGCGATCACGCCGAAGTCCGGCGGCGCCAGTGCGGCCCGGACCGCGGACAGATCGTCGGACAGCGCCTCTGCGGGCGGATCGAGCGGGCGACGGGCGGCGAAGGCCGCGCGGGTCGACTCCAACAGGGCGGGCGCATCCGCCTGGGTGGCCACCCGGAGGGCGACGTCCACCGACCCCACGACGTTTCCTCCTCCGCTTCGTTCCGGCGACACCGCGTGGCGTTGCCCAGTCACGGGCGTCCAGTCTACGTGGCGCTCCGGAGCGTCTCGTCGCCCGCAAGCGGCGTGGTCGGCTCGGCGGAACCCCCCGGCGACGCGGGCCGGGTGTCGCGTTGGGCCCAGGCGAGTTCGGCGACAAGGGCGTGCCAGCGCTCGATCTGGGGCAGATCGGCGACGCGGATCGTCGTCCCGGCCGTCGTGGTGAGCAGGAGGGTTCCCGCGCCGCGAACCTTCTGCCACCAGCTGCGCGAGTGGGCGACCTCCTGGACGTGGCCGAGCAGCACGTCGTGCGTGACCCGCCGCACGACGCCCACGGTGATGCGCAGACGCCGGGGCGTGAGCCAGCAGCGACGGGTGAGCCAGGCGACGAGCGGCCGGACCACGAGCAGCACCGCCACGACCGCAGCGGCCGCGGCGACCACGGCGGGGCCGGCGGGACGCCAGGCCGGGGGCATCCACCCGAGCGCCACGCCCACCGCAGCGGCCAGCCCGACCAGCCAGAATGCCGGCCACACGAGCAGCGACGCCGCGGGCCGGCTGGCCATCACCAGCGGCTCGCACTCGGGCATGTCGTCCGGACCCCGCAACCTTCCCCCATCCATCCTTGTCGCGACCTCGATCAGCCTACCGGAGATGCACGACATCCCCCGCGCTGAACACTCGCTCCCCCTCGCGTGTCGCCACGACGAGGCTGCCCCCGTCGTCGACGCCCGTGGCCACGCCCTCGACGGCCTGGTCGGGCCCGACGAGCACCCGCACCGGCCGGCCGATCGTCGCGCACGAGGCCTCGTACCCGGTTCGCACGTCCTCCCCCGCCTCCCAGGCGGCCAGGCGCTCCTGCAGGTGCGACAGGACGGCGGCCGCGAGCTTCGTCATGTCCGTCTCCCGACCGCCGGAGGAGTCTTCCGGGCCAGGCCCGCCTGCCGTCCCCGAAACGGGGACGTCGGGACGGTGCTCGGTCATGAACGCGAGCCGCAGCGAGGTCGCCGTCGGCAGGGGCAACTCGCCGGCCTCCAGCGCGACATTGACGCCGACGCCGATGACCACGGCATCCGCCGTCGCCTGGGCGAGGATGCCGGACACCTTCGCGCCGTCGACGAGGACGTCGTTCGGCCACTTCAGGGCGATCCGTCCCGCCGCGTGCGGCCACAGGGACGTCAGCGCGCCGGCCAGCCCGGCGCCGGCGAGCAGCGGCACCCAGCCCCAGGTCGGCCGGGGCCGTGCGGGGCGGACGAGCACCGACACGGCCAGGCACGCCCCCGGCACGTCCACCCACGTCCGCGCGTGACGTCCCCGCCCGCCCGTCTGGTGTGCGGCGAAGCGGGCGAGCCCGGCCGGCTCGCCGGCCTCCGCCCGCGCCACCACGTCGTCGTTCGTCGAGCCCGTCACCTCAACCGACTCCAGCCGCGTCCACCACGTCCCGGGGCCGAGCAGCGCGGCCAGGCGCTCCGGATCGACGGGTGCGACAGCAGGCATGCGCCCAGCCTACGTCCGGCCGGCGGACGGCCACGGCCCACGCGCCGACGGTCAGTCCGCCTTGGCCGCCTCCTCGCGTTCGAGTTCCGTGTAGGCGATCTTGCCGACCTTCGTCGTCGGCAGGCTCGTGCGGAACTCCAGGTGCCTGGGGACCGACCACCTGTTGAGGTTCGCCCGGCAGTGGGCGATCAGGTCGGCCCGGACCTCGTCGCTGCCGAGACTGCCGTCGGCCAACGTCACGAAGGCCTTCACCGAGGACATCTGGTAGTCGTCGGGCAGGCCGATGACGCAGGCCCGGTTGACCAGGGGATGCGCTTCCAGCACCTGCTCGACCTGCATCGGGTAGACCGCGACGCCGGACACCTTGATGAGGCGCTTGCTGCGTCCCTTGAAGTACAGGTAGCCGTCGGCGTCCATCGTGCCGAGGTCGCCGGTGTGGAGCCACGTGCGGCCGTCCTCGTGGACGCGCAGGGTCGCCGCTGTGGCGTCCGGGTCGCCGAGGTAGCCCCGCATCAGCGTGGGGCCGGTCATCGCAAACTCGCCCTCGGTGTCCGGCGGGAGTGCCCGGGTCGTGCCCGGCTCGACCACCTTGACGCGAATCCCGGGCAT
>WQUE01000237.1 GCA_009785885.1 Actinomycetes bacterium | reverse complement strand
GTGGTCCCCGTGGAGTTGAGCAGGGCGGCGGCGATCATCGGGGCGAACGCGCCGCCGAGGATCGAGCCGAAGGCGTACGAGATGGACACCCCCGAGAATCGGACGGACGCGGGGAACAGCTCCGCGTACCACGACGCTTGTGGGCCGTACGTCAACCCCAGCCCGATGGTGAGGAAGACCAGCGCCAGGAACAGGTTCCCGGCCGCCTTCGTGTTGACCAGCGGGAACAGGGCCACAAGCCCCGCCCCTTGCACCACCCACCCTGTCAGGTAGACGTTGCGCTGGCCGATCTTGTCACTGAGCCAGCCGCCGAGGAGTGTCGACACGCCCCACGTCACGCCGGCGACCGTGGAGGCCCACAGGACGGTGCCCCGGGCCAGGCCGATGGCAGAACTCGTGGCGTAGTGCTGGATGTAGCCGCCTGTGGTCATGTAGCCCGAGGCGCTGTTGCCGGCGAAGACCAGTGCGGCCAGCAGCACGAGCGGGAAGTAGAACCGGAGCAGCTTGGCGGCAGGCAGCTTGGTGTGCATCTTGCGCTCGGAGATCTCGGTGAAGACCGGGCTCTCCTCGACGCGGTGCCGGATCCAGAAGCCGACGATGATCAGCACGAAGCTGAACAGGAACGGGATGCGCCAGCCCCACTGCAGGAACTTGTCGCCGGGGAACAGGATGTTCATCAGGGCGAGCATCGCGGAGGACATCAGGAGCCCCAGCGGCACGCCCAGCTGCGGCATGGCACCGTAGAAGCCCCGCTTGTTGGCGGGCGCGTGCTCGACGGCCATCAGGGCCGCACCACCCCATTCGCCTCCAGCGGATATGCCCTGAGCGATACGGAGGGTGAGCAGCAGGACGGGCGCCATGAGCCCCCACTTGTCGTAGGTCGGCAGGCACCCGATCAGGGTCGTCGCGGCGCCCATCGTCACAAGCGTGATGACGAGCATCGGCCGGCGCCCGATCTGGTCGCCCATGTGGCCGGCGATGAACGCGCCGAGCGGGCGGAACAGGAAGCTGATGCCGACGGAGAAGAACGACAGGATCGTCGCCAACGTGGGGCCGGCGTCCTTGAAGAAGAGCTGGCCGAACACCAGGCCGGCCGCTGTAGCGTATATAAAATAGTCGTACCATTCGACTGCGGTCCCGACCATGGTGGCCATCGCCACGCGCCGCTGGTCGGTCTTGTCAAAAATGGGGACCTCCAGGTCCTCGTCCTCGATGACTTGAGTAGACACCTGAAAAACTCCTTTGTTATAAAGCGGGGGCTTACATGAACAATCAGTCAGGCGTTCGGTGCGAGGTGTCACGTGAGTCCCTGTGGGCAACGGTGCCGTCCTTTGGGACTACTCCTTGCACTGATCGAATCGAGCATATAGGATGCGGAACACGTTAGGAAGAAGAACCGGTGTACTTGTTCGAGGATGAGCGTCGCGCCGGGCCCGCAGCGATCCCCCTGCCGCCCGGCAAAGTTGTTGCGGTCCACCTGAGCTACGCGTCGCGCGCTGACCAACGGGGGCGCCGTCCCGCGCACCCGTCCTACTTCTTCAAGCCCACGAGTTCCCTAGCCAACTCGGGATCGCCCGTCGAACGTCCCGAAGGCACCGAGCTCTTGGCCTTCGAAGGAGAGATCGCGCTGGTGATCGGCAGGGCGGCCCGGTACGTGAGCGCCGACGAGGCGTGGGACTACGTGGGTTGGGTGAGCGCCGCCAACGACTGGGGCCTGTACGACCTGCGCGCCAACGACCGGGGCTCCAACGTGCGCAACAAGGGCCGCGACGGCTACACGCCGATCGGGCCCGGGGCGATCGACGCGCGCTCAGTGGGACCGGATCAGCTGCGTGTTCGCACCTGGCGTAACGGCGAGTTGGCCCAGAGTGACACGACCGACCGCATGATCTTCCCCCTGCCCCAACTGGTGGCCGACCTGTCGCAGCACTTCACGCTCCAACCGGGCGACATCATCCTCACCGGCACACCTGCGGGCGCGTCGGTGGCCGTACCGGGCGACACCGTCGAGGTCGAGGTCGACGCCCCCGGCGTCGCCGGCGCGCCCACGACCGGCCGGTTGGTCTCGTCCGTCGTGTCCGGACGAGGCGGGTTCGACCCGGCGATCGGCTCCCTGCCGTCGGTCGACGACAACCAGCGCGAGGAGGCGTGGGGCTCGCGCGAGGCCGCCGGCCTGCCGCCGGTCGCGGCACCGGGCCCTGCGCTGTCGGCGGAACTGCGGGACAAGCTGTTGGCCGCGCCGGTCGCCGGACTCACCGCGGCGCTGCGCGCGCGCGGCTTCAACACGGTGTGCATCGACGGGGTCCGGTCCAACCGGCCCGGCGTGAAGCTGGTGGGCGTGGCGAAGACGCTGCGCTTCATCCCCGGGCGCGAGGACCTGTTCGCAAGCCATGGCGGCGGCTACAACGCCCAGAAGCGCGCCTTCGACGATCTCAAGCCCGGCGAGGTGATGGTCATCGAGGCGCGGGGCGAGACCGGCTCGGCCACACTGGGCGACATCCTTGCCCTGCGGGCGAAGGCGCTCGGCGCCGCCGGCGTCGTGACCGACGGGGGCGTGCGCGACTACGCGATCGTCGCGGGGATCGACCTGCCGGTGTTCAGCCGCGGGCCGCACCCGGCCGTGCTGGGGCGCAAGCACGTGCCCTGGGACATCGACGTGACCATCGCCTGCGGCGGCGCGTCCGTGCAGCCCGGCGACATCATCGTGGGCGACGACGACGGGGTGATCGTGATCCCGCCGGGCCTGGCCGAGGCGGTCGCCGATGCCACACTGGCCCAAGAGGCCGAGGACGAATGGATCGCCAAGCAGATCGAGGCGGGGCATCGCGTCGATGGGTTGTTCCCGATGGACGCGACGTGGCGCGCCCGCTACGAGGCAAGCCGCACCACAAATCCCGGGCGGACGTCATGAACACGGTGCGAGGCGGGTATTCGTGCCCGGCGGCACCGTCCACGTGGCGACCGTGCACAACTGTTGTTCGCACTGCTGCAATCAGTTTCCCGTCACACACCATGGATTGAGGCGCATCATGAACACCGCATCCCCCGACCGGATTCCCGACAACCTTCCCGACCACATCCAGCACTACATCGACGGCGCCTTCGTGGACTCGGTCGACGGCGACACGTTCGATGTCGTGGATCCGGTCACCAGCCAGGCCTATATCAAGGCGGCGGCCGGCAAGAAGGCCGATATCGAAGCGGCAGCGGCGGCGGCCAACGCCGCCTTCCACGACGGGCCGTGGCCCAAGATGCTCCCGCGTGAGCGTTCCCGGATCCTGCACCGGATCGCCGACATCGTCGAATCGCGCGGCGATGCCGTCGCGAAGACGGAATCCTACGACTCCGGGTTGCCCATCACGCAGGCGCTGGGGCAGGCCCACCGTTCCGCCGAGAACTTCCGCTTCTTCGCCGACCTGATCGTCGCGCAGGTCGACGACGTCTTCAAGGTGCCGGGCCGCCAGATCAACTACGTCAACCGCAAGCCGATCGGCGTCGCCGGCCTGATCACGCCGTGGAACACCCCGTTCATGCAGGAGTCGTGGAAGCTCGGCCCGGCGCTGGCTACCGGTAACACCGTCATCCTCAAGCCCGCCGAGTTCACGCCGTTGTCCGCCGGCCTGTGGCCGGGCATCTTCGAGGAGGCCGGCCTGCCGAAGGGCGTCTTCAACCTCGTCAACGGCCTCGGCGAGGATGCCGGCGACGCGCTGGTGAAACACCCCGACGTGCCGCTGATCTCGTTCACGGGCGAGAGCGGAACCGGGCGGCTCATCTTCGGGAATGCCGCCCCGTTCCTCAAGGGCCTGTCGATGGAACTCGGCGGCAAATCGCCGGCCATCGTGTTTGCCGATGCCGACCTGGAGACCGCGATCGATGCGACGATCTTCGGCGTGTTCTCCCTGAACGGCGAGCGTTGCACCGCGGGCAGCCGGATTCTCGTCCAGCGCTCCATCTACGACGAGTTCGTCGAGCGGTACGCGGCCCAGGCCAAACGCGTGCGGGTCGGGTTCCCGGACGATCCGGCGACCGAGGTGGGCGCGCTCGTCCACCCGGAGCATTTCGCGAAGGTGATGAGCTACATCGAGATCGGCAAGACGGAAAGTCGCCTGGTTGCCGGCGGCGGGCGTCCCGCGGCGTTCCCGGAGGGGAACTTCGTCGAACCCACGGTTTTCGCCGATGTCCCGCGGACGGCGCGTATCTTCCAGGAGGAGATCTTCGGACCCGTCGTGGCGATCACACCGTTCGAGGACGAGGCCGAGGCCCTCGAATTGGCCAACGACACGCGTTACGGTCTGGCGGCCTATCTGTGGACGAACGACCTCAAACGGGCCCACAATTTCGCCCAGGCCATCGATTCCGGCATGGTCTGGCTCAACTCCAACAACGTGCGCGACCTGCGCACCCCGTTCGGCGGCGTGAAAGCCTCGGGGCTGGGCCACGAGGGCGGCTACCGCTCCGTCGATTTCTATACGCATCAGCAGGCGATCCATATCACACTCGGCGCGGTCCACAATCCGACGTTCGGCAAGTGAACGCCGGCGGTACCCCCCGATCCATGTTGACCACCAGAAAGGAAGAACCATGAGTGAAAACGCGTTACCGACACCCCCCGACATTCTGCGTTGCGCCTATGCGGAGTTGGTCGTGTCGGACCTTGCCAAGTCCCGCGCGTTCTACGCGGACGTCCTGAATCTCGTGGTGACCCACGAGACGGAAGACGCCGTGTATCTGCGTTCGCTCGAGGACTTCCTCCACCACAATCTCGTGATCCGCAAGGGGCCCGATCCGGCACTGGCGTGCTTCGCCTTCCGCGTTCGCGCACCTGGGGACGTCGATCGCGCCGAGGCCTACTACAAGGCCCTCGGCTGCCGCACCGAGCGCCGCAAGGAAGGTTTCGTCGAAGGCATCGGGGACGCCGTGCGCGTCACGGATCCGTTCGGCTTCCCGTACGAGTTCTTCTTCGAGACGACGCACACCGAGCGCTACATGTGGCGCTACGACCTGCAGACCGCGGGCGCACTGGTGCGCTTCGACCACTTCAACCAGGTGACCCCGCACATCAAGCCGGCGCTGAAGTACCTGAACGATCTCGGTTTCAAGACCACGGAGCAGATCACCGATGCAGCCGGGACGATCTACGGCGCGTGGGTTCACCGCAAGCCGACCGTGCACGACACGGCGCTCACCGGCGGCGACGGCCCGCAGCTGCACCACATCGCCTTCGCGACGCACGAGCGCCACAACATCTTGTACATCTGCGACAAGCTGGGTGCCCTGCGGATGAGCGATTCGATCGAGCGCGGTCCGGGGCGTCATGGCGTCTCCAACGCGTTCTACCTGTATCTGCGCGACCCGGACGGGCATCGCGTCGAGATCTACACGCAGGACTACTACACGGGCGACCCCGACAATCCGCTGGTGGTCTGGGATGTGCACGACAATCAGCGCCGCGACTGGTGGGGCACGCCGGTCGTCCCGAGCTGGTACACGGAGGCGTCGCGCGTGCTCGACCTGGACGGCAAGCTCGTGCCGCTCACGGTGCGGGACGAGAGCCGCGAGATCGACGTCACGATCGGGGCGGACGGCTTCTCCTACACCCGGGAGGGTGAGGAGATGCCCAGCTGGAAGCTCGGCGAGTACAAGCTTGGGCACCAGGTGTAGCTCATGCTGAGCGACGCTGACATCGGCGCGATCGCCGACGAGTTGGCCGGAGCGGAGCGGGACCGGTCGATGGTCCCGCTCCTCACCGCGCGCTACCCGAGCATGACCGTCGAGGACTCCTACGCCGTGCAGAAGGAGTGGCGGCGGCGGGGGATCGTGGCCGGACGACGCCTTGTGGGCCACAAGATCGGCCTGACCTCGAAGGCGATGCAGGCGGCGACCGGGATCACGGAGCCCGACTACGGCACGATCTTCGCCGACATGGTCTACGAGAACGGCGCCGTGATCGAGCACGCTCAGTATTCGAACGTGCGCATCGAGGTGGAGTTGGCGTTCGTGCTGGGGCAGCCGCTCGCCGGCCCCGACGTGACACTGTTCGACGTGTTGACGGCGACGACCTACGTCACGCCGGCGCTGGAGATCCTGTCCAGCCGGATCGAGATGGCAGGGCGCACGATCGTCGACACGATCAGCGACAACGCCGCGCTGGGGGCGATGGTCGTCGGTGGCACGCCCGCGGCACCCGATGCCGTCGACCTGCGCTGGGTCGGGGCACTGGCCTACCGCAACGAGACGATCGAGGAGACCGGCGTCGCGGCCGGCGTCCTCAACCATCCGGCGATGGGTGTTGCCTGGCTCGCGAACAAGCTCGCCCAGCACGGCGACCGGCTGGAGGCCGGCGAGATCGTCCTGGCCGGCTCGTTCACCCGCCCGATGTGGGTGTACGCCGGCGACACGGTGATGGTCGACTACGGCCACATGGGGACGATCACATGTCGCTTCGTCTGAACCCGACATTCCGCGACCGACTGGCCGGCGCCGGCCGGCCGCTCATCGGCGGGTGGGTCTGCTCGGGCTCGGCGGTCGCCGCGGAGATCATGGCGGGCGCCGGGCTCGACTGGGTGCTCGTCGACATGGAGCACGGCCCGAACACGTTGAGTTCGACGCTCGCCCAGCTCCAGGCCATGGCGGCGTACCCGGTCACGGCCGTCGTCCGGACGCCGTCGGGCGATCCCGTCACCATCAAGCAGGTGCTCGACCTGGGTGCGGAGAACCTGATCGTGCCGATGGTGTCCACGGCCGAGGAGGCGGCGCGCGTCGCCGCCGCCGCGCAGTACCCGTCCGCCGGCGTCCGGGGCGTGGGCAGCGCGCTGGCCCGGTCGGCCCGCTGGGGACGTGTGGACGGCTATCTGACGTCGGCGGCGGACCACGTCAGCCTGATCGTGCAGATCGAGACGGGCGAGGCCGTCGAGAACGCGGGCGCCATCGCCGCGACGCCCGGCGTCGACGGGGTGCTCGTGGGGCCGAGCGACCTGGCCGCGTCGCTCGGGCTGCTGGGCCAGCAGGCCCACGCCGACGTCGTCGCGGCCGTCAAGAAGGTGTTCGCCGATGTCGCCGCGGCGGGCAAGTTCGTCGGCGTGAACGCCTTCGACCCGGCGGTGGCCCGTGACTACATGGCCGACGGGGCGCACTTCGCGCTGGTCGGGGCGGACGTGACCCTCTTGGCGCGCGCCTCGGAGAAACTGGCGGCCGACTTCATCCCCTCATAGAACGAAGGAGTCATCATGAACGAACGCGAACGGGCCCTGCTGGACTCCGTTCCGACGGGTTGCTTCATCGACGGGGCCTGGGTTTCGACCGGGGCGACGTTCACCGTGCACGATCCCGCCACGGGGGGCGCGCTGGCGACGGTGGCGGACGCATCCCCCGAGGACGGCCTGCGGGCCCTCGACGCCGCGGTCGCCGCGCAGGAAAGCTGGGCGGCGACGGCGCCCCGGACGCGCGGGGAGATCCTGCGGCGGACGTGGGAGCTTGTGCAGCAGCACCGGGCGGACATGGCACTGCTCATGACGCTGGAGATGGGCAAGCCGCTGCCCGAGGCGGACGGCGAGGTGACGTACGGCGCGGAGTTCCTGCGGTGGTTCAGCGAGGAGGCCGTCCGGATCACGGGCCGCTACGGCCCCAACCCGGAGGGTACGGGCACGATGATCATCTCGCTGCGCCCGGTCGGGCCGTGCTACCTCATCACGCCCTGGAACTTCCCGCTGGCGATGGCGACCCGCAAGATCGCGGCCGCGATGGCCGCCGGGTGCACGTGCGTGGTCAAGCCGGCGCAGGAGACGCCGCTGACCACGTTGTACCTGGTGAAGCTCATGGTCGAGGCGGGGCTTCCGGCCGGGGTGGTGAACGTCGTCACCACGACCCGGGCGAGGGACCTTTCGGGTCCGATCATCGCCGACCCGCGGCTGCGCAAGCTGTCGTTCACCGGGTCGACCGGTGTCGGGCAGGCTCTCATCGCGCAGGCCGCCCAGGGCGTGCTGCGCGTGTCGATGGAGTTGGGCGGCAACGCCCCGTTCGTCGTCTTCGACGATGCGGACCTGGACGCCGCCGTCGACGGCGCGATCGCGGCGAAGTTCCGCAACATCGGCCAGGCGTGCACCGCCGCCAACCGCTTCATCGTGCACGCCGGCGTGGCCGACGAGTTCGGACGGCGCGTCACCGCGCGCGTCAAGGCGATGCGGGTCGGCCGGGGCACCGAGCCGGGGGTGGACATCGGGCCGCTCATCGACGACCGTGCCGTCGCCAAGGCGGAGAGTCTCGTGGCCGACGCCGCCGGACGTGGCGCCGTCGTCGCGACCGGTGGGCAGCGCGTCGAGGGCCCGGGCACGTTCTACGAGCCGACGGTTCTGACCGGGGTCGTGCCGGGCAGCGAGATCCTCCGGGAAGAGATCTTCGGCCCCGTGCTCGCGATCACGTCGTTCGAGACCGAGGACGAGGCCGTCCGGTTGGCCAACGACACGGAGTACGGGCTGATCTCCTACGTCTACACGAAGGATCTGGCCCGGGCGCACCGGATGATCAACCGCCTGGAGACCGGCATGACCGGCCTGAACGCGGGGGTGATCTCGAATGCCGCAGGACCGTTCGGTGGCGTCAAGCAGTCCGGCATGGGCCGGGAGGGCGGCTTCGAGGGGATCTACGAGTATCTGTCCTGGAAGTACACGTTCCTGCCCAACTGAGGAACGCGTCAGTCGGCGAGGGTGACGGGCGCGCCTCGGTGGGACGCGTGGGCCGTCCCGGCGAGGTAGCCCACCGATCGTGCCTCGTGGGCTGCCTGGTGCGGGACGAAGGCGGCCATGTCGCGCCGTGGCGTGCGCGTGGCGTAGTGTCTCGGCAAACAGTGTCGATCTTCCTTTGACGTCGCCATGGAGTTCGCCAAGGCGAAGCGGCTGGACCGGCCTGCCTCCCGACCAAGGAGAACCCATGTCAGTCGTTTCCATCCTGCTCGACACCGGTGACCGCGTCGGGCCGGTGTCCCGGCGCCTGTTCGGTTCGTTCGTCGAGCACCTTGGACGCTGCGTCTACACCGGCATCTTCGAGCCCGGCCACCCCACCGCCACGTCCGAGGGGTTCCGGGGCGATGTCCTGGCCCTCGTGAAGGAGCTGGGTGTGACGACGGTCCGCTACCCGGGCGGCAACTTCGTGTCCGGCTACCGCTGGGAGGACGGCGTCGGCCCGGACCGCCCGAAGCGCCTGGATCTGGCGTGGCATTCGACCGAGCCGAACACGTTCGGGACCGACGAGTTCATGGCCTGGGCGAAGGCTGCCGGCGTCGAGCCGATGATGGCGCTCAACCTGGGCACGCGCAGCATCGAGGCGGCCCTGGACCTGCTGGAATACTGCACCATCCCGGGCGGCACGGCGCTCTCCGACCGTCGGGCGGCGAACGGCCATCCGGCGCCGTACGGCGCAACGATGTGGTGCCTCGGCAACGAGATGGACGGGCCGTGGCAGATCGGCGGCCTGACCGCCCACGAGTACGGTCGGCTGGCGTCGCGCACCGCGAAGGCGATGCGCATGATCGACCCGGCGCTGGAACTGGTGGCGTGTGGCTCGTCCGGCTCGGGCATGCCGACGTTCGGCGCGTGGGAGCGCGAGGTGCTGACGCTGGCGTACGACGACGTCGACTTCGTGTCGGCCCACGCGTACTACTGCGAGCAGAATGGCGACCTCGCAAGCTTCCTCGGCAGCGCGGTCGACATGGACCACGTCATCGAGACGGTGACGGCCATCGTCGACGAGGTGCGCGACGCCGGGGGGAAGACCAAGACGATCGGTCTCTCCTTCGACGAGTGGAACGTGTGGTATCAGACCGGCCCGGCCGTCCCGGCCGGCGCGGAATGGCCCCTCGCGCCGCGGATTTTCGAGAACCGGTACAGCGTGGCCGATGCGGTCGTGATCGGCGATCTGCTGATCACGCTGCTGCGTCACGCCGACCGGGTGAAGGCCGCCTGCCAGGCGCAACTGGTGAACGTCATCGCCCCGATCATGACGGTCCCGGGCGGGCCCGCCTGGCGCCAGACCGCGTTCCACCCGTTCGCCCTGATGGCGCGCCATGCCTCCGGCGAGGTGCTGCGGCTCGCGGTCGACGCGCCGCAGATCGACACGGCGAAG
>WQUE01000236.1 GCA_009785885.1 Actinomycetes bacterium | reverse complement strand
TGGCACGCCGGATCTGGATCAACGCGGCGATCGTCGGCTGCCTGGTGATGGCGGTCATCCTGTTCGTCTCGACGATCTGGCACACGCCCTGGAGCGGCGACACCGCGTGGCGCCACATCATGACCGTCAACCACTTCTTCCGCCGTCTGCTCGGCCTGCTGCTCGTCCTGGTCACGTGGTATCTGTTCAAGCGCCGATTCGTGGCGTGGCTCGTCGCCGTGATCGCCCTGTCGGCCGGGTTCGCGCTGTACCTGCCCCACCGCGACACGCTCATGCTCACGATCGGGGCGCTCCATCTGTTCTGCCTCGTGACGCTCGCCGCGTCCCACCGGCACTTCTGCCGCGGTGCCGACCGGCCGTCCCTGCGGCGGGGACTGACGATCTTCCTCGCCATGATGGTCTTCATCGTGCTCGACGCCGTGATCGGCCGACTCCTCGCACATCCGCACCTCACCTGGATGGACAGCCTCACGCGGGTCGGCAACACACTGTTCGTGACCGGCGGACAGCGGCCCGCCACGTGGTTCGCCGTCGTCGTCTTCTGGACCTGTTTCGTGATCGGGGTGCTGCTCGTGCTGCGTCCCGTGATCTTCCAGGCCGTCATGACCCCGCGCCTGAAGGCCCGGGCACGCGCGCTCGTGCAGGCGCACGGCGACAACCCACTGTCCTACCTGGCGCTGGAGAACGACAAGTTGTTGTTCTTCAGCCAGGCGGCCCCCGGTGTCGTCGCCTACACGATCACCGGTGACTTCGTGATCGCCCTCGGCGACCCCATCTGTGCGAAGGACGACATCGGCGTCGTGCTGCGGGAGTTCGACGAGTTCTGTGCGGCGAGCGACTACACGATCGCGTTCCTGGGCTCGGACGGGACTTTCCTGGACCAGTACGCCGCGCTGGGCTACGACCGTATCAAGGCCGGCGAAGAGGCCTGCTTCGACCTGACCGGTTTCACCCTGGCCGGTGGCGCGCGCGCCAAGATGCGCTCCAAGGTCAACGGCGCGACCCATTCAGGCGTCACCGTCGAGGAGTACCGTCCGCTGGAGGGACGCGACACGGCGATCGAGCGCGCGATCGAACAGGTCAGCGCGGAGTGGCTCCAACAGAAGAAGAGCGGCGAGTTGACCTTCGTCGTGGGCGGGGTGAACCTCGGCGATCCCGCCGACCGTCGCTACTTCATCGCGCGCGACGCCGGCGGGCAGATCGTCGGGTTCAACGTGTTCCTGCCGTACGCCGGCGGGAAGGGTTATCTCGTCGATGTCACGCGACGGCGGATCGGGGCGCCGCCGGGTGTCACCGAGAAGATCACCGCGGAGGCGTTCGCCCGGTTCAAGGAGGAGGGCTGCCTGTACGCCAGTCTGGGCGGGGCGCCGCTGGCGCACCTGGGCGAGGACGACAACCAGCATCCGGTCGCCGACCGCGCGCTGGGCCTGGTCTACGAGAAGGGCAACCGGTTCTACGGCTTCAAGGCGTTGCGCCGCGCCAAGAACAAGTACGGGCCCACCTGGCGTCCCACCTACTGGGTGTATCCGCGGGGTGCGCTCACGCCCCGCATGGTGATGGCCGTGATCAAGGCGCAGAACCCCGGCGGGTTCCGCGACTTCCTGACCGGATTCACCCGGCAACTGCTCCCGGCACGATCCCCTCACCCGGACGCCACAGGCGCCACGGCATGACCGTCAGCACGGTCGCCAGCACCAGCGCCGCGCCGCACGCCGCCCACACCCAGGGGTTTGCGAACAGGGCCACCCCCATCACGCCGTAGGAGATCACCGCCGTCCACAGGTACATCAGCAGCACGGCCTTGATCTGCGAGTGGCCCCGCTCCAGCAGTCGGTGGTGCAGATGCTGCTTGTCGGGCTTGAACCACCACTCGCCGCGCATCGTGCGGCGGACGTACGCCATCACCGAGTCGAGCAGCGGGATGAACATGATGGCGATCGGCAGGATCAGCGGAAGGTACGACGGCAGGAAACCGGCGCCACCCGTCAGGCCCTGCAGCAGCGTGGAGTCCATCTGGCCGGTGAACGAGATCGTCGAACAGGCGAGCAGCAGACCGAGCAGCATCGACCCCGAGTCCCCCATGAACATGCGGGCCGCGTGGAAGTTGTGCGGCAGGAACCCGAGACACACCCCGGCGATCGTGACGGTCACGAGGCTCGCGGTCGTCGCCACGACGAGGGCGTGCCCGTGCGCCAGGAAGTACGTGTAGCAGAACATGGCCGACGCGCCCAACCCGACGACACCGCTGGACAGCCCGTCGAGACCGTCGACCAGGTTCACCGCATTCACACAGATGAAGATGAACACGACCGTGACAAGCGTGGAGGTGATCGTGTCCAGGGAGAAGATCTGGCCTGGCACGGAGATCCAGTACCAGCGGATGCCCTGCGACACGGCCACACCTGCGGCGAGCACCTGGCCGAAGATCTTCGCCAGCACCGGCAGGTCGATCACGTCGTCGATCGCGCCGACGACGCAGATGACGACCGCGGCCGCCAGGATGCCCCGTGCGTCGCGGGTCACGGTCGTGTGTTGTCCCAGCCACGGGAGGATGTTTGCCAGGAGGAACGCCACCGCGACGCCGCACAGCATGGCCAAGCCGCCGAGGTACGGCGTCGGAGCGGTGTGGACGTCGCGGTCACGCACCTGCGCCATCGCGCCCGCCCGCACGGCCACGCGCCGCCAGATCCCGGCCGACAGGTAGGTCGCGGCGGCGGCGGTCAATGCGACCAGCAGGTACTCGCGCACGTCGTCCCCTCTCTCGCTGGGCCTTGTGACTGGGTCTAGCCTTCCACGCCAGGCCAGGCCACGCGAAGGCGGTCCAGCCCGATGACGCCGGCGCGAACCACACGGCCATCTTTGCTTGTGGCGAAATCGACGATCGTACTGGGTGTCTCCCCCGGCGTCGGTCCCCCGTCGAGGTACACCGCGACCGCCTCCCCCAGCATGTCGTGCGCGGCCGCGACGTCCGTGGCCGGTGGAAGACCCGACGTGTTCGCCGAGCTGACCGCCAGAGGACCCGTCCGTCGCAGCAACGTGCGCATCGCGTCGTGGTCGGGCACGCGTACTGCGATCGTGCCCCGCGTCTCCCCCAGATCGAGGCGCAGGTCAGGACGCACCGGCACGATCAGTGTGAGCGCCCCCGGCCAGAAGGCACGGGCGAGGGCGCGTGCCCCGGCGGGTACGGTCAGGGCGACGTCGTCGAGTTCGCCGGTGTCGGACAGCAGGACCGGCGGCGGCATGTCACGGCTGCGCTGCTTGGCGTCGAGCAGGCGCTGTACCGCCGCCGCATCGAACGCATCGGCACCGATCCCGTACACGGTGTCGGTCGGCGCCACGATGCAGGCCCCCGCGCCGATCGCCGCCGCGGCGGCCTCGAGCGCCTCCGCCTCGTCGGCGCGCAGGTCGATCACCCGGACGGTTGCCACCGGCTCACTCATCGGTCCTCCTTGCACGCCGTGACGAAGCGCGGGCGCCCCGTCAGGTCCGGAAAGTCTTCGATCCGCGAGAAGCAGCCGAGCGCGGCCAGTTCGGCCACCGCCGATGTGCCCGTCGCCTCGTCGTGCTCGATGCCGACCCAACCGCCGGGAGCGAGGAGGCGCGCCGCGGCCTGCGCCGCGACACGGAGGCCGTCCAGCCCGTCCTGGCCGGAGAACAAAGCCGTGTGCGGTTCGTGGGCGAGCACGTCGGACGCCACGAGGTCCCGGTCGACTTCCGGGATGTAGGGCGGGTTGGCGATGACAAGGTCGATCGTCCCGTCCAAGTCGGCCAGGGCTCCGGCCATGTCGGCCGGCACGAGGTCGGCGTCCGTCGC
>WQUE01000235.1 GCA_009785885.1 Actinomycetes bacterium | reverse complement strand
TCGCGCTCGTCGGCGAGTCCGGTTCGGGGAAGTCGACCGTCGCCCGGCTGCTCGCCCAACTGATCGCCCGCACCGCCGGGACGATCGAGTACGACGGTGTCGACACGATCGCCTTGTCAGGACCCCGATTCACGGCGTGGTGCGGGCACGTCCAGATGATCTTCCAGGACCCGTTCGGCTCGCTGAACTCGATCCACACCGTGCGCTACATCCTCGGCCGGGCCGTCCGGCTCCATCAACGGGACGTGAGGGGGAACGCCGCCGTCCGGGCCGCCATCCTGGGGCTGCTGACGCGCGTGCGACTCACCCCGCCCGAGCGGTTCATCGACAAGTTCCCGCACGAGCTGTCCGGCGGGCAGCGCCAGCGCATCGCCATCGCGCGGACACTGGCGGCCAACCCGCGCGTGCTGCTGGCCGACGAGCCGGTCTCGATGCTCGACGTGTCCATCCGGCTCGGCATCCTCAACCTGCTCCAGCATCTGCGGGACGACCTCGGCCTGGCGATCCTCTACATCACCCACGACATCGCCTCGGCCCGGTACTTCGCCGACGAGACCGCGGTGATGTACGCCGGGCGGATCGTCGAGCGCGGACCGTCCGAAACGGTCACGCAGGCACCGCGGCACCCGTACACGACACTGCTGATCGCGTCGGCGCCCGACCCGGATGAGCCGCTGAAGATCACGGGCGCGACCGGCGAGCCGCCCAGTTTGATCGATCCGCCGCCCGGCTGCCGCTTCCATCCCCGCTGCCCGCAGGCGATGGCGGCGTGCCGCACCGACGTCCCGCCGCTGACCGACGCCGGCGACGGCCACGCGGTGGCGTGTTGGCTGTTCGCCGCGGGAGGTGAGACGGCATGAAGTTCTTCGTCCGACGCGTGATCTTCTACCTGCTCACCGCGTTCTTCGCCGTGTCCCTCAACTTCTTCATCCCGCGGATGATGCCGGGCGACCCCGTGCAGGCGATGATCGTGCGTTTTCAAGGGCAGATGTCCGCCGACGCGATCAACTCGCTCCGTGTGCTGTTCGGCCTGGACTCCGCGGCGCCGCTGTGGCGGCAGTACCTGCAGTACTGGGGGCAGATCCTGCGCGGTGATCTCGGCTTGAGCTTCTACCAGTTCCCGACCCCGGTGATCGACGTGATCAAACAGTGCCTGCCGTGGACGCTGCTGCTCGTCGGCGTGTCGACGGTCGTCGCGTTCGTGATCGGCACGGCCGCCGGCACGATCCTCGGCTGGCGCCGCGGCACGATCGCCGACGCGATCATCCCGGTGACGACGTTCTTCTCCGCGCTGCCGTACTTCTGGGTCGCGCTGCTGCTGATCGCGCTGTTCGGCGTGAAGCTGCAGTGGCTGCCGTTCTTCGGCTCGTACACCCCGGGGCTGATCCCCGGTGTGAACGCGCCGTTCATCGGGTCGGTGATCAAACACGCCCTGCTGCCGGCGATCACGATCGTGATCGCCTCGATGGCCGGCTGGATCCTCGGCATGCGCAACCTGATGGTCACCGTGACGAGCGAGGACTACGTCACGGTCGCCCACGCGAAGGGCCTGCGGGGCGTCGCGGTGATGGGCGGCTACGCGGCCCGCAACGCGATCCTGCCGCAGATCTCCGGGTTCGCGCTGTCGCTCGGGTTCGTCGTCGGCGGGACGCTCGTGATGGAGCAGGTGTTCAGCTACCAGGGCATCGGGTTCATGCTGTTCCGGGCCCTCGGCGCGCACGACTACCCGCTGATGCAGGGGATCTTCCTGATCATCACGCTGGCCGTCCTCGTCGCGAACATCATCGCGGACGTGTTCTACGCCGTGCTCGACCCGCGCGTGCGGAAGGAGGGCTGAGCGATGTCCGTCGTCGCCGCACCAGCGTCCACCCCCCGCGCCGCCCGGGAGCACCGGCTGGTGTTCCTCCGGGGCGGCAAGTCGATCACCGGGTTCGTCCTCCTGGCGCTCTTCTTGATCACGGCCGTGATCGGTCCGATGATCTCCCCGTACGACCCCAGCAAGATCGACGTCGCGAACCCGCTCGCGCACCCCTCGCGCACCCACCTGCTCGGCACGACGGCGCTCGGCCAGGACGTCTGGTCGCAGCTGCTCACCGGCACCCGCGCGGTCGTGATCATCGGGTTCTCGGCGGGATTGATCGCCACGGTCCTCGCGGTGGTGATCGGCGTCACGGCCGGGTACCTCGGCGGCGCCGTCGACGAGATCCTGTCGATGCTGTCGAACATCTTCCTCGTCCTGCCGGGCATCCCGCTGATCATCATCATCACGTCCCAGCTGCAGTCGAAATCGCGCCTCGCGGTGATCCTGGTGATCGCGCTGACCGGCTGGGCGTGGGGCGCCCGCGTGATGCGCAGTCAGACCTTGTCGCTTCGCAATCGGGATTTCGTCGAGGCGGCCCGCGCCAACGGCGAGTCGAAGCCGCGGATCATCTTCTTCGAGATCATCCCGAACATGACGGCGATCATCGCCTCCAGTTTCATCAACACGGTCCTGGCGGCCGTCGCGGCGCTCGTGATGCTGTCGTTCCTCGGCGTGATCAGCGGCAACGACTGGAACTGGGGCACGATCCTCATGCAGGCCCAGAACAATATGGCCTTGCCGCAAGGCGCGTGGTGGTGGTACGTGCCCGCCGGCCTGGCCGTCGCCCTGCTCGGCATGTCGCTCGCGCTGATCAACTTCGGCATCGACGAGTTCGTGAACCCGCGCCTGCGGAACACGGGGATGAACGCGGGGGTGTTGCGGCGGCGCGGCGTGCGTCCCCGCGTCGGGTTCACCCCGGTGGTCTACGAGGTGTCCGGGAAAGATCACGCCGCTCGTGCGGAGGTGGGCTCGTGAGCGAACCGGTCCTCGACATCCGCGATCTTCACGTCGACTACGGCTACACCGACACCCCGACGCACGTGCTCCGCGGCGTCGACCTCACCGTGGGACGGGGCGAGGTGCTGGGCCTGGCGGGGGAGTCCGGCTGCGGCAAGTCGACGCTGGCGTACGCGGCGACGCGCCTGCTGCCCCCGCCCGGCCTGATCACCGGCGGCGAAGTGTTCCTCACCGGCAAGGACGGCCACACGTACGACCTGCTGCGCCTCACCGACGAGCAGTTGCGCCGTGTCCGGTGGGTGGATGTGGCGCTGGTGTTCCAGGGCGCGATGAACTCCCTCAACCCGGTGTACACCGTCGGCCGCCAGCTCGCCGACGCGATCGCGGCGCACGAGTCGCGCACGTCGCGGGCCGCCCGCGACGCCCGGGCACGCGAGCTGCTGACGATGGTCGGCATCGCCGCGGACCGGTTCGGGTCGTACCCCCACCAGCTGTCCGGCGGCATGCGGCAGCGCGCGATGATCGCGATGGCCCTGGCCCTGGAGCCGCAGCTGCTGATCATGGACGAGCCGACGACCGCCCTCGACGTCGTGATGCAGCGCCAGATCCTCGAACAGATCGCCGACCTGCGGGCCCGTCTCGGGTTCTCCGTGATCTTCATCACGCACGACGTGTCGCTGTTGATCGAGATCGCCGACCGGATCGCGATCATGTACGCGGGGGAGATCGTCGAGTCCGGCCCGGCGGCCGGCCTGTACCGGCATCCCCGCCACCCGTACACCAAGGGGCTGCTCGGCTCGTTCCCACCCCTGCACGGCCCACGCCGGGAACTCGGCGGCATCCCCGGCTCCCCGCCCGACCTGTTCGACCTGCCGGGCGGGTGCCCCTTCGCGCCCCGCTGCCCGTACGCCGTCGACCGTTGTCACGAGGTCGATCCCGTCCTGGCTCCGTCCCCTGTCGAGGGGGATGTCGATCGGCAGGTCGCCTGCTGGCTGCAC
>WQUE01000234.1 GCA_009785885.1 Actinomycetes bacterium | reverse complement strand
GATTTCCGTGCGAGCCCCCACGAGTTCCGCGACCGCGAATTCGCCACCCTGGCCGACAGCATGAATCACGCCGCCCGCCAACTGGACTCGTACGACAAGGACCAGAAAACCTTCTTCCAGAATGCCTCGCACGAGTTGCGCACGCCGTTGACCTCGATCACCTGTTACGCCGAGGGCATCTCGTGCGGGATCATGGAGCCGGTCGCGGCCAGCCAGACCATTCTCGTCGAGACCGCGCGGCTCACGGGAATGGTGGAGGACTTGTTGGCGGTCTCCCGGCTTGATTCCCTCGGCGGCGAGCGAAAGACGGTGACGTGCGACCTGGCCGTCCTCCTGAATGCGGCGGCGGACGAACAGCGCACGGTGGCCTCCGAGCGCGGCATTGCGATCGTCCCGGCCGAGGTGGAGGCGCCGGTGGTGATCGCCGGGGATGACGTGGCGCTCCATCAGGCGTTCGCGAATCTGCTGTCCAACGCCATCCGCCACGCCAGAAGCCAGGTCGTGCTGGGGTGTGAGGACGAAGGCGGGGATGCCGTGGTCACCGTGTCGGACGACGGCACCGGAATCGGCCCGGACGACCTGCCGCACATCTTCGAGCGGTTCTACAAGGGGCCCGGCGGAAGCCACGGCATCGGCTTGGCCATCGTCAAATCCGTGGCCGAGTATCACGGGGGGAGGGTCGAGGTGGCTTCGGGCGAGACCGGCGCGACGTTCCGGTTGGTCTTGCCCGGCGGCGCCACGCCCGGACGGGTCTAGGCCAGGCCGGCGGCGCGGCGGCGGGGTGCGTGGGAACTGTCGGTGGCCGCGCGTAGCATGAATCATTACTGAGCCCTCGCAGGCCCTCGATGAGAAAGCTGGTCGTGGCATGACGTCCCCCCATCAACTGCCCGGTTCGCACCGCGTGGCGCTGTCCCACTGCATGACGATCGGTGCGCCCTCGCCGGACGACGTGATCGAGATCACGCTCGTGCTGCGGCGCAAGAACCCGCTGCCCGACCGTCCGGGCCGTCTCGACAAGGAGACCTTCGCCGCGACGTACGGCGCCGACCCGGCGGACGTCCAGGCGGTCACCGAAGCGCTGAAGGCGGCCGGGGCCGCCGTCCTGAGCACGGATCTGGCGAGCCGCCGTCTGCGGGTCGCGGGTCCGGTCGGCGTGCTGTCGGCCCTGTTCGGGACGCACCTGAGCCTGGTGCGGGACGCGACGCCCGGTGCGGCCGGCATGTTCCGCGCCCGGACCGGCGGCCTGACGCTGCCCGCTGCCCTGCACGAACGGGTCACGGCCGTGCTCGGGTTGGACGATCGTCCCCAGGCGCGCGCCCACTTCCGGGCCGTGCCCGCGGCACGCACCGGCCTCAGCTACACGCCGGTCGAGTTGGGGCGCATCTACAACTTCCCGCCCGGCACCGACGGCACGGGCCGGACCATCGCGATCATCGAACTGGGCGGCGGATTCGCCCAATCCGACCTTGACACGTACTTCTCCGGGCTGGGCCTGGAAACCCCGGCCGTGCGGGCCGTGGGCGTCGACGGCGGCCGCAACGTCGCCGGGCGCGACCCGAACGGGGCGGACGGGGAGGTGCTGCTCGACATCGAGGTCGCCGGCGCGCTCGCGCCGAAGGCGGAGATCGTGGTGTACTTCGCGCCCAACACCGACGCCGGTTTCCTGGACGCGGTCGCGACGGCGGCGCACGCCGATCCCACCCCGGATGCGATCTCGATCAGCTGGGGCGCGCCGGAGAGCCAGTGGACGGCCCAGGCCCGGGGGGCGTTCGACGAGGCGCTGGCGGACGCGTCGGCGCTCGGCGTGACCGTCACCGCCGCCGCCGGCGACAACGGCAGTTCGGACGGGCTGTCCGACCGGAAGTCGCACGTCGACTTCCCGGCGGCAAGCCCGCACGCCCTGGCCTGCGGGGGTACGCGCCTGGTCGCCGATGGGGCCACCGGTGAGGTCTCCTCGGAGACGGTGTGGAACAACGGCCTGGGCGGGGGAGCGACCGGCGGCGGGGTGTCCACGGGCTTCCCGCAGCCGGATTGGCAGGTGCCGGCGACCGAGCCGGTGGACGGCCGGGGCGTCCCGGACGTGGCGGGCAACGCCGACCCGCAGACCGGCTACCGGGTGCTCGTGGACGGCACGCCGATGGTCATCGGCGGCACCAGCGCGGTGTCGCCGCTGTGGGCGGCGCTGATCGCCCGGATGAACCAGGCGACCGGCCAGCCGCTGGGGCTGGCGCAGCCGCCGCTGTACGACCAGGTGGTGGCGGCCGTTCCGGCGCCCGGGTTCCGGGACATCGTCACCGGGAACAACGGGGCGTACCAGGCCGGCCCCGGCTGGGACGCGTGCACCGGCCTCGGCGTCCCCGACGGCGCCACCCTGCTGCTGAAGCTCGCCGGCCCGCCCGCGCCGCCGCCGGACGGCGACGACGTCCCCCCGGATGGCGCAGCTATGCCGCCGGACGGCACCGACGTCCCTCCGGACAAGGTCACGTGACTCCGCCCGCGGCGGGTCGAGTCGCGGCTGCTCCGACGGGTCGATTCCGCGCCCGAAAGTGTTCAGTTCATTTAGGTAGGCTTGACCTATGACAACTTCGGCCCGGGCGAAGGGCCGCCCTTCCCGCCGCGGGGTGTCCGACCAGTTCGCGGCGTCGATGGTGGATCTCGCCCGGTATGGCGGCTTGCCCGCGCTCGACCAGGCGCGACCCTTGTGGGACGACCTGTGGCACCTGGACGTGCACCACTCCACAGCCATCGAGGGCAACACTCTCGTCTTCCGTGAAGTCGAGAGCCTGCTCGAGACGGGCCGAGCTGTCGGCGCCAAGAATCTCAAGGACTACCTCGAGGTGCTCGGCTACGCCGACGCGGCCGCGTGGGTCTATCGCCAGGCCGGCCCGGCACGTCACTCGGAGCATGACCAGATCGTGACGATGACCGAGATCCGTGAACTCCACCGTCTGACGATGGGACGCGTCTGGAACGTCGCGCCTCACCCGGCCGCCAACCCAGGGGAGTCGCCAGGCAGCTTCCGGGAGCACGAGATCGCCGTGTTCCCGGGAGCGATGAAACCACCGACGTTCCCGCTCGTGCCGGCGATGCTGGACGCCTGGGTGGACCGCGTCAACCAGGTGGGGGGCGGACTTCGCGACAACCGCATCGATTGGGCGGAAGGTCCCCGTATCGTTGCCGCATGTCATGCGGAGTTCGAGCGCATCCACCCGTTCCTGGACGGCAACGGGCGGACCGGGAGGTTACTGCTGAACCTGATCATGGCCCGGATCGGATGGCCGCCGGTCGTGATCCTCACCAGTCAGCGCCGGCGGTACCTGGGCGCGCTGGCGAGCGCGGACGCCGGGGACGTGGGCTCGTTGGCGGAGATGATCGCACGAGCTGCCATCGCGTCGATGAACATGCTGCTGCCGTCCATCGCCGGCGCAGACACCCTCGTGCCCCTGTCCGCGCTGGCGGACGACGCCATGTCCCTGCCCGCGCTGCGTCAGGCGGCGATCCGCGGACGTCTTGAGGCGAGGCTCGACCAGCATGGCCAGTGGCGGTCCAGCCGCGAGGCCGTCGAAGCCTACAAGACCGGCAGGTACGGTCGACACGGATCCGGACCGGCGTAGAAGGCGCGCATGGAGGCGTTCACGTCGGCGGACACGGCCCCCGTGGCTGCGAGCGCGACATCGTGGTAGCAGCGGACATCGCCGCGCCCGGCGCCGCGGGGACGCGTCGGTGTCGCCGCGAAAATGACCTCCTCGAATAGGCCAGGGGGGATCGTATTCGTGCCGCAACGAATACGACCGGCGACGAACATCATCCCGTGGAGAGAATCGTGCATC